>WRCR01000005.1 GCA_009783865.1 Planctomycetaceae bacterium
AGTGCGCAGTCCGTCATTGATACTGTTAATGCGGTTTTCGAGAATATTGAAGAAAACCTCCTTTTTCAAGATAAAACAAAAGACGGTGAAAAAGATGAAGAAAACAATTATATTGCTGCCGCAAAACTTTGGAAAGGAAAAGGGAAAAAAGGTTTTGAAACACATACGACTGCGAAGGACTTTTCCGGTTATTGTTCTCTGGTGTTGATTCCAACCGCTGATGTTCCTACCGAAGACGAATACGAGGAAAACTATTCGGACGACGAAAACGGTGAAGACAGCCGCAAGGCAGATAAATTTATTGAAGACACGGCAGAGAAAATCAAAGAACTTCATTATGCAAAACCGTATGCGAAAATCGGTGTGCTGGTCAGAAGAAACAGATTTATCACGCAGTTTATTTCGGCATTGAAAGCAAAAAATGTCGAGGCAAAGGAAGAAGGCGGTAATCCGCTGCCGAATGATTCTGCCGCTGTGCGGGTCGTTCTTTCGGCATTGATGCTGGCAGACCATCCCGGCGATACTGTTGCAAGATTTCACGTTGCCGATAGTCCGCTGGCGGAACATTGCGGTTTAACAGAATACCGGAAGTGTATTGCCGAGAGAAAATTAAACGATAAAAATTATTTGGAAAATGACGGAAAGTTCGCCGCAAGGAATTGGTCGGAGAAAACACGGTGTAAAGCAGCGACGGAAGGTCTCGGAAGCGTAGTGAAGGAATTAGCCGAGGTGATTCGTCAAAAGGAAAATTTAGATGCCGACTTTCCGCGGGAGTCCCAATGGCTGGAAAAACTCATCGAACTTGCGTTTCAATTCGAGACCGAAGCAAAGGAAGACCGGTTAAGCCGATTCGTTGAAAGAGTGAAAGTCAAAGGTGTTTCCGGCAAGTCAGACGAGGGTGACATCACCGTTACCAATATCCATAAATCAAAGGGGTTGGAATACGACATCGTTGTACTGCCGGACTTAACTTGCGAATTTTATTACAATACAACGGATATGATTGTCTCGCGAAAAAGTCCGGTCGAACCCGTTGATTTTGTTGTTCGTTATGCCTTTAAAGCCCTTCAAAGATTTCTACCGAAAGAATATCGGGAAGCGTTTGATAGACGTATCCGCGGTGAGATTGTTGAGTCATTGAATCTGCTTTATGTCGCAATGACAAGAGCGAAACGCGAACTGATGATGCTGGTGCCGCATAAAACCGCAGATAAAAACGGCAACCCCGCCGAGGATGAGCATAAACGCAAAACCTTCGGCAACCTTTTATTAAAAGGATTGAGTCCGGAAATAGAAGAATATGGAAATGGAGGTGTTTTCTATGCTCACGGCAATGCCGATTGGTATCAAGAATTTGAAGAGGAACTCAAAAAGAAACAGAAATATGCCAAAAAAGAGGAACCGGAACAACCGATTCCCGCAGTGTTCAAATTGAAAACAGAACCGAAGAAACGTTCTTTCCTGCGTTTGGTTCCTTCCGGTGCGGATAAAAAGGCAGAACCGCCGACAAGTGAAACCGTTAAAACCGAAGACACTGAGGAGATTCAGGAAGTTGTTCATGGCAGCAACAACGCTATGCGGCGCGGCACAGCAATTCATAAATGTTTCGAGTTCACGTTAAATCGTGACCCGTTTCTTGAACACAGCATTCCGGGCAAAGGCGAACTGCTGCAAAATTGTCAGGAAGACGAGACGAAAGAACTCGATTGGGACGAAATCATTGAATCCTTCACGAAAATGTGCGGCAATGCGAATGTCCGAAAGGCGTTGTCTCGTTCCGCTTATCCGGCAGACGAAACAGTGGTGACGGAACATGAGCGGCGTTTTATCGTCAAGGTAAAAGATGACGACGAAGACAAAATCGTCAACGGAACTATAGACCGATTGATAATCCGGCGAAGAGGCGGCAAAGTTGTCGGCGTGGATATTATCGACTTCAAAACCGGAGGGCGCAATGATGAGTTCTATGAACCGCAGATGCAGTTATATCGTCAATCGGCGGTAGAACTTTATCGCATTGACGAATCGGATGTAACCGTCAAACTGTTGTACGTTTCACTGGGAGAAGCAGTACCCGTTTAGCGGTACCAGTTTAACCAGCGGTTCGTAGAACCGCAAACCGAAAGGAAAAACCATGTCTCAAATCACAAAATGTTTGTTCATTACTTTGTCCGTTTGTCTGATGTTCGCCGCTTGCGCAACATCGTTTGCAGAGACCTCATCTGCGATTACTGCTGCCGAAGGACTTCTTGCGAGAACAGTCCCGGAACTTGTCGGAAAAGTCGTGTTCACTGAAATTCCTGCCGAAGGCGGTAAGGATGTCTTTGAACTCCAAACGAAAGACGGGAGAATCATCGTTTCGGGCAACAACGGTGTTTCAATGGCATCGGGGCTGCATTGGTACCTGAAACATTACTGCCGGTGTCAGATTTCACTTCGGGCAAGTCAACTGAAACTGCCTATTCCGCTGCCGCAAATCACGGAACGTGTCCGAATCGTTTCGCCGTACAAATACCGCTATTATTTCAACTACTGCGCTTTCAGTTATACCTTGGCTTGGTGGCACTGGAACGATTGGGAAAGAATGATAGACCTCATGGCACTATACGGCATCAACGCACCGCTTTCCGTGACCGGTCAAGAAGGTGTTTGGCGCAACGCCGGAAAACGGCTTGGCTTGTCCGAAGAGCAAATGCAGGACTTTTACGTCGGTCCCGGTTATCTTCCTTTCGGCTGGATGGGCTGCATCGACCGCTGGGCAGGTCCGCTTTCGAATTCATGGATTGACGACCACGTTGAATTACAGAAAAAGATTCTCAAACGGGAACGGGAACTCGGCATGACTCCGATACTGCAAGGGTTCACCGGTCATGCTCCGCGAAAATTGCAGGAAGTTAACCCGGACTTGAAACTTGTCAAACTCTCGCCGTGGGTTGGTTTTGAACCGACATATTTCATCGACCCCACTGACCCCAATTTCATCGAAGTCGGAAAAGTGTTTCTCGAAGAGCAGACGAAACTTTTCGGAACCGACCATCTTTATGCTTCGGATTCGTTTATTGAAATGCCGCCGACAAATAATGACCCGGAATTTTTACGCAACATGGGGCGGTCGATATATGAATCCATGCGTGTCGTTGACGACAAAGCAATTTGGGTATTACAAAGTTGGCCCTTTTGTGTTCATAACATTAAATTTTGGCAGCCGCCGCAAGCCGAAGCATTTTTCCGCAGTGTACCGCAAGGTCGTTTACTGGTTGTCGATTTGTATTGCGAAGTCAAGCCGGGCTGGTCTATGTTCGATGGTGCGTTTTACGGTCAACCGTGGGTTTGGTGCATCCTGCAAAACTTCGGCGGACAAGTCAGTTTGCACGGCGGTATCGACATCATGGCTGACGATTTGCGAAAGGCAATCGAGCAGAAAGGAAAGGAAGCCGGTAATATGGTTGGCATCGGCTACATCATGGAAGGACTCTGCTACAATCCGATTATTGACGAATTTCAATCGGACATGGTTTGGCGCAGCAGCGTTCCCGATACCGGTGAATGGCGGAGTGATTTTGTCAAGAGATGGTATGGTACTAACTCGCCGAAAACACAAGCCGTTTGGGAACGGCTGCATCAAACGGCGTATCAACAGCGCAGTCAGGAAAATCGTCAAGGAGGCGGCTTGTTGATTCGCCGACCGGTTCCTACACTGGGTGTTCGGGGGCTTGATAAAACCTTCGTGCCGATATGGAAGGAACTCTTGGATTGTGCTGATGAAGTCGGCAATGAACGGACTTATCAATACGATGTTACAAATATAACCCGGCATACTTTGGGGAAGTTAGCCCCGCTGTATAGCACGGAAATCATTGTTGCTTACCGCAACAAGGATAGAGAAGCGTTGAAGAAAGCAGCCGAAAAACTGGAAGGATTATTCAACGACATTGACCGGCAGTTGGCAACCGACTCTGAATTCCTGCTGGGAACATGGCTTGAAAACGCAAAACGCTGGGGACATACCGAAGAAGAGAAGCGTCACTACGAGTGGAATGCGCGCCGCATTATCACGCTTTGGGCTTCCGAAGGTCGGCTTGACGATTATGCCGCAAAACAATGGGCGGGAATGATGCGCGGCTATTACAGGCAGCGTTGGAAACGTTTTTGTGAATCGCTAGACCAAGCCTTAGTTGAAGGTAAAGCGTGGAATGCAAAACAATTCAATGACGACCTCTTGAAATGGCAAAACGAATGGGGAAACGAAAGGACGGTATTTCCGATGAAACCTAGCGGAGAAAATCCCGTTCACGTTGCGAAGACACTTTATGAAAAATATGCCGGTGAGTTCGACCGCGAGTTTCCGCTGCCTAATCTCATTTCATCCGGCGGCGAATTAATTTCGCCCAAAGATTATCCGTATATAAAAAGTTTGACGACCGGCAAACCGGCAACAGCGTCTGATACTATCAGCAGATACCCCGCTCATCTCGCCAATGACGGCAAGCGTAACAATCCCGATTCTTTTTGGGCTTGCGATGTGACGGGCAAGACAGAATCGCCGTGGTGGCAAGTCGATTTGGAAGGTCCTACTGAAGTCAGCCGCGTGGTTGTCGTCTGTTATTATGCCGACCCTCGGTATTACGGTTTTCTCTTGGAAGGTTCACTCGATGGACAAAACTGGACTACGCTTGCCGACTTCCGCGAGAACAAGGAACTATCAAAAATTGACGGATACGATTGCCGTTTTGATAAACAGACGATACGATATATCCGGGTTACGCAGACACATTGTTCTGCTAATACCGGTCGGCATTTAGTTGAAGTTATGGCGTTTTGAAGTTTTTCACACAAAGGCACAAAGAACACAAAGGAATTGTTTTGGATTTAATGTCTTTGTGAACTTTGTGCCCTTGTGAGAAAAAAACAATTATAAAAAAACAGCAATTTGTAGTATAACCCCCAACCCCGGAAATAAACAATGTTCAACTCGTTACGTTTTTTTGTATTCTTCGCCGCTATGGTTTCGTTTATAGTTCCGCTTTTTGCGGCGGAAACCGCTTCATTCAACTTGGTGCCGTATCCGAAAGAGATTAAAACAACTTCGGGGCAGTTCTCCTTCAAAGACCCGACACTGGAACTTCGCCTTTCGGAAAAGAGCCGTGAGACACTGGAAAAAATAATCACTGACGAGTTGCAGCGCGCCGGTTTTCCATTGCCGAAAGTTGTTGCCGTTGATTTCGATAAACCGATGTTATCTCTTGCAAAGCCCGATGCCAAATTGCCGGAACCAATGCTGCCGAAAGAAGCCGGTGAAGGAAAAAGCGACCCCGGTGAAGGATATGCTCTTTCCATAATGCCCGACGGAATCGTCTGCCATGGAAACGCCGACATTGGTTTGTTTTACGCCGTTCAAACACTTCGTCAACTGATACGTGCAAACGCTGATGCAAACGGCAATCTTCCGTGTCTGACGATTCAGGATTGGTCCTCCATGAAGTATCGCTGTTATCAGGACGACTGGACTCGCGGTCCCAGCCCGCATATCAAAGCGATATTTTATACCTTCGATATAGGGGTGCAGTTGAAACACAATATGTTCACCTATTACATGGAGAACCAGTTTGAATTCAAAAAGCATCCGAAATTGAATCCGCAAGACGGAACGCTGACTCAAGAGGAATTCAAACAAGCCGTGGAATATGCCGCGAAACAACATCTGATAGTGCTGGGCAACCAGCAATCGTTCGGACATTATCAAAAAATACTGAGGGTTCCCGAATACGCTCATCTCGGCGAAAAGAGCCACGATAATCCTCTGTTTGGAGTCCGGTCGCCGTATATCCTTTCCCCAGTTGTTGAAGAGGTTTATGCATTTCTCGACGACCTCTATTCAGAAATTCTGCCGCTTGTACCATTTGAAATGTTCAATGTCTGCTGCGATGAAACTTGGGACCTTGCCAAGAGCGGACCGTCGAAGGAACTCGCCGATAAAATTGGTGTCTCTGGCGTTTATCTCAAGCATATATTGCGTGTTCACGAACTGCTAAAAAAATACAATAAACGAATGATGATGTGGGGCGATGTTCTCACGGCAAAACATTCAAGCAGAATCGATGTAACGAAAGAACCGGACATCATAAAACAGATTCCAAAAGATGTGATTATGATGTGCTGGGATTACGAACCGCGTCCAAATTTCGACAAGGACATCAAGCCCTTCAGCGATTCCGGTTACGACTTCTTCGTTTGTCCGGGAATCTCCAACTGGAGCATGATGCTTCCGCTGTTCAACAAATCGACCGTCAATATCCGCAACATGGTTCGGGACGGCTGCAAATACGGGGCTATGGGAATGCTCAACACCGGCTGGGAAGATGACGGCGAATCAATTCACGGATGCAACTGGTACGGAATCGCTTGGGGTGCCGAGTGTTCCTGGAACGCTGCTAAAACAGAACCGGAGGATTTCCAAAAACGAATCGGTCCCGTTCTCTTCGGAACGAAAAGTGATGACTTCGGGAAAGCCATTGAACTTTTGGCGGAATTACAGGTCTCACCCGAACTGGGCGGAGCAGGCAACAGGCGTTTTTGGGAACGGGACTTCCTTCCACGTGAATCACTGCAAACCGTCGAAAGAAAAGCCCGGCATATTTCAAAACTGGGAACCCAGGCAATCGTGCATTTGAAAAAGACAAAAGCGCAAGCGACCGTCAATGCGGAACTGCTCGATTCGTTCCTGCTTGGTGCCGCCCGCATGAGAATGATTGGAGTACGAATGCTCTACGGACTTGAAGCGGCGAAATGGTACTCCGAAGCCGCCGCACTTGACCTGAGTGATCCGGAACAAAAGAAAAAAGTTATCATGATTCTCGAACAGATAGAACGTCATGCAGCAGATGTTCGGAAAGCCCATCGTGACATTGAAACAGAGTTTGTTCGTATTTGGAACACGGAGAGCAAACCCTACGCTCTCGATTGGACAACGAAAAAATATGACGACTACGACGAATACCTTGCGGAGATTCAGGAAAAAGTCAGCAGTGCCGCAAAGGCATTCAGAGAAAACAAGCCGGAAGCGGAACTTCCCGATATTGGTTTGCAAAATGTTGATGGCAAAACGTTTCCAAGCCGATTCATGCAAGACCGTCTGCTGCCGGACGCAAAATGGTTGAACCCTGCGTCGCCGCTCCGGCAAGGAATCGTCATCAAAGCCGGTGAAGTGAATCAATTCGCTCTGCCGGTGGAACTCGAACTCTCTGTTCAGGAACAATACCGCAACAAGAAAGTCGAAGCGTTCCACGTACAAAGCGGCGGTCAATCGCAACAAATTCCGGCGCAACTTGACACTGGTTCTCAAAGGGGAAAATCGACTCTCGTTTTTCTTCTGCCGGAACTCTCAAAGGATACGTCCACTTCGATTCACGTTTATTTCGGTCTCGATGAGACACGCCCGCTTGCCGGAGCAGTAACAACAACGGAGGGTCCCGGTGATTGGAAAACAGTCGAAAATGACAAAGTTCGGCTTGCTATTGGACCGGAAGGCGGACACGTTTATCGCTGGATGCTCAAAGACCGGGACCTTCTCGATATGACTGACCCCGGTGACGAATCTTATCACGGCTTTTCCGACCATGGCCGCGGGGAGCGTTCCGTCAAGTTCAACCTTGTGCTGCTCAACAATGGACCGGCAATGGTTCGATACGGCTGTTATCGGGACGGTGAAATCTGCAAAACGTTGAGCGTCTATGCCGGTCTTCCCGTCTTGGATGTGGTGATGTCGTCCCCGACCAATTATTATTGGAATTTCGATGCCCCGGAACTTTTCGCCGCTGACGGCAAGACACCCGGCACGCTTTTGTTTTCCAACGGAACGACTGCTCCGACTGCCCGACGGGGAAATACGGTCGACCTCCAGACAAGCGGCAAGGGTTCGTATTGGGGAATCAAGTACAACGCTTCGGGAATAGCACACGGAATGACAACCCCGGAGGAGGTCTCCGATTTTATCATCGGACCCGGCGGCGGAATGGGCGGTGTCGGAGTTGCCGGTGCAGCGCGCCGGCATTTCGTGACATTCGCCGGTTCTTTGGACGGTTCACCGCCGGAACAAACTATGAATCGATTGAAAGAAACCTTCAACCGGAAACGCAAGTTGCATGTGACCTTGCATTTGCCGGAAAATGTTCGATAATGTAGACGGACTCCGGCTTTCATAGTCGTCCGCAACTTTAACAAACACTACAAACACATTAACATGAAAACAAGAGACACTGACAGGCAATGGGAGCGGCTGCTCAAGGCATTGATTACGAAAACGCCGACTGACGAATACTGTGAAAAACTCACAAAAGCCGGTTTCGACGGTATAGAGGTACAAAATTGGGATGTTTCCGTCGAGGAAGCGAGGCAGGCACGCGCCTTTGTCGAAAAGCACGGACTGTGTATTCACAGTGTGATGCGCGGCTGGACGAACTTCAACGCTTCCGAAAAGGAAAAAGTCGATGCCGATATTCAATCGGTCGAAACATCACTCCGTGCGGCGGCGGCTTATGGTGCGAGTACCGTCCTGCTGGTTCCCTGCCGCATCGGCGGAATGACGATGCCGGAACCCTGGGACTTCGATATTGACTTCGACCCGAAAACGCTGAACGTCAAGACCGTTGCCGCCGGAGATAATTCCGCTTATGCCGATTACATCAAGGCGCAGAATCTGGCGACGGAGGTTTCAATTCGGGCTGTCGAGACACTAATTCCGACCGCCGCCAGAGAAGGGGTGATTATCGCTTTAGAAAACGTTGGTAACAATCTTTGGAGTACGCCGGAATTTCTGGCGGCTTTTGTAAAATCCTTCGGCAGTCCATGGGTGCAGACGTATTTTGACCTCGGCAATCACACCAGATATTCCCGCTGCGAAGAATGGCTGACGGCACTGCAAGGGACTATTGTGAAGTTGCACATCAAGGACTCTGCTATCAGCGAAGCCAAAGGAAAACGCGGCGGCGGTCCAAGCCAAAGGGTACCAATCGGAACAGGTACCATTGATTGGAAAAACGTTCGTAAAGTTCTGGAGGAAATCCGCTATTCCGGTTGGATGACCGTCGAATCCAGCGGTCTGACCGATGCCGAACATTCTAAATTCCTCGACGAACATTTCGGAGAATGATGCGGCATACCTCGTCCGTCATTGCCCGAATAGATACATTCCACATACCGTTATAATTTGGTCGTTTGATAATAGAAAATGTACTAATGCAACTAACATTTATAGATTACTCAATTCTAACTATCTATTTCTTTGCGCTGTTCGGTCTCGGCATCAGGTCGATGCTCCGGGCAGGCAAAAGTTCGTCAGAGTTCTTTCTCTCCGGCAGGTCAATGCCGTGGTGGCTGCTAGGCTTTTCTATGGTCGCAACAACCTTTGCCGCCGACACACCGAATCTGGTGACGAATATGGTCAGGGAAAACGGCGTTGCCGGCAACTGGCTCTGGTGGGCTTTCCTCCTGACCGGAATGACGACCGTGTTCATCTATGCCGGACTCTGGCGGCGATTGGGACTGATGACAGACATCGAATTCTACGAAATTCGGTACAGCGGAAAATCCGCCGCCTTTCTCCGGGGATTTCGAACAATCTACATCGGTCTGATAGGCAACGTAATCATCATGGCTACGGTAACGCTGGCGATTATCAAGATTCTCAATATTCTCATCGGCAGCGACCCGTTCACTACGGTTGTGTTCGCCGGACTGATAACCACGATTTACGCTATGCTCGGCGGTCTCGTTGCCGTTATCTGGGCTGACTTCGCCCTCTTTATTCTGGCAATGACCGGCTCCGTTGTCGCGGCATGTTATGTCCTCTATCTGCCTGAAGTCAACGGACTTTCAGGACTGTTAAGTCATCCGAATGTTGTCGACAAGATGTCGTTCTTTCCCGACTTTACCAACTTCGACCTTGTCGTCATTCTGCTGGTGATTCCCTTGCTCGTTCAATGGTGGAGCGTTTGGTATCCGGGGGCAGAACCGGGCGGCGGCAGTTTCATCGCTCAACGAATGTTGTCAGCGAAGAGCGAATCCCACGCCATCGGCGCAACGCTTTTCTTCAATTTCTGTCATTATGCCGTGCGTCCGTGGCCTTGGATTATTGTCGCCTTTGCTTCGTTGATAATTTTTCCAGACCTTGCATCGCTTCGGGAAAAGTTTCCGAATCTGCCCGACCACATGATGAAACACGACATGGCATATCCGGCAATGTTAACGTACTTACCGTCCGGCTGGGCAGGATTAGTACTTGCCTCGCTCTTCGCAGCGTACATGTCAACGGTAGCAACGCTTTCGAATCTCGGTTCAGCCTACATGGTCAACGATTTTTATCATCGTTTCGTCAATCCGAAAGCGTCGGAAAAACAACTTGTCTTTGCAGGACGTTTGTGGACGGTGCTTTTGATGATAATAGCATCTGCTCTCGCTTTGCAATTGAGCAGTGCTTTGGACAGTTTCGAAATTCTGCTCCAAATCGGAGCGGGAACGGGCTTGCTCTTCCTGCTTCGCTGGTTTTGGTGGCGCATCAACGCTTGGAGTGAAATCTCCGCAATGGCGATTGCGTTTCCTACAGCACTGTACTTCAAACTCTGGCACTTTCCGTTGATGAATGTGATGTTTCCTGAGGGAATTCCGAATGCCCTGAATTTTTCATCGTCAATGCAACTGGTTATCGGTGTTACGGTTACGACTATCGGCTGGGTTATCGTGACTTTGCTTACGCCGCCGGATGACGAAAAGAAACTCCGTGAGTTCCTGCGAAAATCACGTGCCGGAGGACCGGGCTGGAAAAACGTTATCGAAAAGGCGAAAACCGAAGGCGACTCGCTCGGCTTTGACGAGGGATATAAATGGCCTGTGCCGTTTGGCATATTCTGTTCGCTCATCGGATGTGTCAGTGTATATTGTGCTTTGTTTGCAACAGGGCTTTTCCTATACGGACGATTTTACGAGGGATGTACTTTGTCCGTTATTTCCGTTGTCAGTGCAATCGTACTGTTTGTGTCGTGGAAAAAAATCGCCGGTGAAAATTAAAACACATTATGACACGAAGACAAACCTTTCAAAATACGCTTTATACTAACGACAACCTGTACGTTCTTTCTGGTATGAACAGCGGACTGGTTGACTTGATATATCTCGACCCGCCGTTCAACTCGAAACGGATGTATTCCGCACCGATAGGCAGTAAAGCCGCCGGTGTCAGTTTCAAAGATATGTGGACTTGGAAAGACGTTGAAGAGTATTGCCTTGATACGCTTGCTACCAAGTTTCCCGAATTGACAAAGTATATCGCAACTGTCGGCGGTATTCACGGTAAAGCGATGATGGCGTATCTGACTTATATGGCGCAGCGCATCATCGAAATGCACCGCATTCTCAAAGACACCGGTTCACTTTACCTCCATTGCGACCCGACGGCGAGTCACTATTTGAAAAGTTTACTGGACGGTATTTTCGGGAAAAACAATTTTCGTAATGAGATAATTTGGTATTATACGGGAGGAACAGATACAAAAAGAACATGGCAAAAAAAGCATGATATTATTCTTTTTTATACTAAAACCGATGGGTACTTGTTGAATCCTTGTTATATTCCTTTTAATATAAGTACAATCAGACGATTTAATAAAACTGATGCAGACGGCAGAAGATACAAGATTAACAAACTTAAAGATGGCAGGATTACGAGAACCTATATGAAGGAAGACGGTAAATTGGCTCCTGATTATTGGGGTTTTCCAATAGTAAATATCACTTCAAAAGAGGGAACCGGTTATCCCACTCAAAAACCGCTCGCACTTTTGAAACGAATTATTTTAGCATCGTCCAACGCAGGCGACATCGTAATGGACCCATTCTGCGGCTGTGCTACAACCTGTGTTGCCGCCCAACAGTTAGGACGAAAATGGATTGGCATCGACATCGAACAAAAAGCAGTCGGCATATTAGTCGAAAGATTGAGCGACGATGCCGGCCTCTTCAAGGATTTTGTTGCAACGGACATAATACCGAAACGAAACGATGTTAAGGAAGTGTTGCCGTCAGAACCCGTCAAACAACGATTATACAGAGAACAAAATAGAAAATGCAATGCCTGTGGAGTTGAATTTGAAATACGCAATCTTGTAATTGACCACATCCAGCCGAAATCAAAAGGCGGCGGCGATTATTACGAAAACTATCAGTTGCTCTGCGGTTCGTGTAATTCTATTAAGGGTGACCGGACGATGGAATATGTACGTATGAAACTCGCCGCCGCTGAAGCACTAATGAAGAATAAAATTATCTTCGGAGAATAACCTTGAACAGAATTCAATTTGTGAACCCCCTCTAACATCGAAAGGAATTATCATGTCAAAAATTTATTACGTCGGCGATTGGGCGGTCATGCTCGGTCCCGTTTTTGCAGAAACACCGTTCAACTACGCCGTCAAAGGAACCGACATATTCAACTACGGAAAATGGTTGAAAGAAGCATTGGAATCTACCGGCGAACATCAAGTCGACAGCATTCCGGCTTGGGAATTCTACCGCAACGGACCTGGCGAATACGAAAGAATCCTAGAAGAGTACGATGTATTCATTTTTTCAGATGTCGAGGCGAAGAATTTTCAGTTGGCACCTTCGTTCTTCGACCGGAGCAAGTTCGGCAAAAAACCGCTGACTTTTCCCGACCGGGTTCGTTTAACCGTTGAAGCGATTCAAGGCGGCAAACACGCTATGTTTCTCGGCGGCTGGCTCAGTTTCAACGGCGAAATGGGAAAAGGCGGCTGGGGAAGAACCGGTTTGAAAGCCGTGCTGCCCGTTAATTGTTTGGAAATTGAAGACCTGTGCGAAAGTACCGAGGGCTGGACGGCAACTGCGGTGCAAAAAGACCATGCCCTTTTGCGCGGTCTCGATTTAACGGCAATGCCGCCGATTCTCGGATATAACTGTGTCAAGCCGCGTGAGGGCTGCGAAGTTGTTGCGGTTTGGCAAGGCACCGAAGACCCGATGCTTGCCGTCGGACAGTTCGGCAAGGGACGTACTTTGGCATACACTTCTGACCCGGCACCGCATTGGGGCTGCAACTTCGTCTATTGGAATGACTATCAGAAGTTTTGGCTGAACGCCGTTTCATGGCTGCTAAATCCCGAAAAATACGTATAAACAGTAAAATACGTATAAACAATAAAATTTATGTAATTCATACATGCGGCATTCCCGGAAAAAAGGTAATTTGCAGCGCATAGACCTTGCCGATACGCCGCGATGTAGGTTTTGTCTAAAAGTTTAGCAGCCTCATAAAACAAGCGCAGCGAAATAAATAAAAATCGCTTGCAATTTTCCAAATTTCCAAGGATCGGTAAAAAATGAGAATGAATCTCCCAGTCCCTGTCTGCAAACTTGTTTTCTTGCTTTTTTTCGCAATGTTCTTGGTTTTCGGCTCTTCGGTTCTTGCCGATGACCTCAAGGTTACCGGCGGCAACGGCGGTGCCGCCGGTGATTGGAATGGGAAAGACGGCAAAGTCGAAGACAACGATTTAGGTACTAAGACGGAAAAGAAGGGCGGCAGCGGCGGAGCCAGTCGTGTCGTTCCCGGTATTGGCGGCACGGCATCATACTCGTCTCATGAAATTGACACGTCGAATGGTGACGGCAAGGACGCAACCGGAAGCCCCAGACCGGGAGCAGGCGGCGGCGGGGGAGCGGCAGTATGGGAATCTTCATCGCACTCGGCAAAATATGATGCTATGCGCATTACCGGCGGCGATTCAAACTCCGGCGGCGGCGGTGACGCGCTGGTCGCCATTTGGGAAAATGCTGTCGAAATTGCCGGGAATGTGTACATCACCACGGGCGAACAAAAAGGATTGTTACCGGCAGGAAGTGCTTCGCTTCATCACGACGGCGGCACTCTCGCTATCGGCGGACAGATAATATTAGAAAATAAATCTCTGTTGCCGCTTATTACTAATGCAACTTATCACATGACAGATGGAGCATTAGAAATTACGAGCGGGTACAACGGCAATAACAAGAACCGCAATATTTTCGACGACAAAAGTACTCTGATAAAAGGTACGATAAAAATTGACGGCGATAAAGACAAAACCTTCGTCGTTCACTCCGGCAACTATGCGACACTCAATCAAGCCGTTGAAGGCGGCGGCAAGTTTTTCAAAGACGGCAGCGGTACACTCATTCTCAGCAAGGAAAACACTTATACGGGAGATACTTTCGTTGACGGCGGTATCCTGCAAGTCGGCGACAAAGACGGCAACGGAACAATCGGTACGGAAGACGGAGCCGGTCATTATTTGTACGACAAAGGTCTTGCCGTCGGCAAAGACGCTTCGATAATCTTCAACAAAAATTCGTACACTCTTGCTCAAGTCAACGGTATCTTAATCAAAGACGGCGGCAGTTTGGTTTTCCAAAACTCAACCGGCGATAATTTCCTTGAAAGCGATGTAACGCTCTGGAGCGGTGCTCATCTGCGGTTTGATACACCGGGCGAGTTCACCAATACGGCAAACGGACTGATTTCGGGATACGGAGATGTTATTGCTCAAGGAATCGGAAGCAAAACCATCTTAACAGAAAACAACACGTACAGCGGTAAAACGATAGTCGGTGAGTACCATGAACTTGAACTTCAAGGTTTGCTGGGGGCAAAAAGTGACGAAATCGGAATTTACGACGGCGAAATAAAAATTGACGGCACATTGACGTTTAACAAAACCGACACGGCGGGTCCGACGAGAATCCAAGTTCTCAATGGACAAATCATCGGCAAAGGCAATCTGAATCAGTTCAGCGAAAACCGGTTAATCCTGACCAATGCGGCAAGCATCAGCGGCGATGTCGTTATAGGAAAAACACCCGAATCGATGTCTGAACTGGAAGTTTCGGGACAGGGTTCGTTCCATGCCGATGGGAGTTTGACCGTCAATGCAACCGGCGTTTACGTACTGCCGCCGGGGAACTTTGAACGCAATAATTTTGCCAATCTCGACACTGCCATCGGCTGGACGAGTACGGGCAGAACAAGGTTCGACCCTTACACCTCGAACACGACATTTGGCGGAACGGCTTATTTCAACGAGAGTTCCGTTTGGGCTGTTGATATCGCAGAGGTTCGTAACGGCGACAATCCCGGCGCACTCCGGTTTGCAGAACAGGGATTCATCGGCGAAGACGGTGAACTCGACGCTGCCGGAGCAAATACCGCGCTCAATTTCGCCAACACAATGCATTTTTATTCACTTGAAGCGTTAAATGACGAAGGGGTCGGCTATCTCAATGTCTCCCGAAACGATATTGCACGAGTCAGCGATATTTTCGTCAACAGTATGCTGCTGCACAATGCCGGTGCGATTCGGACTGCCGTTGCCGACAGAATTGACTTTGCAATGTACCACATGGCTCTTGACGCGAAAGCTATGAAAAGCTGTGACCGTGCAAAAACGCATCGGTTCAGCGGCAATTCCGTTTGGATGAACTACATCGGCAGAACTAATCTGATGAAAACGAGTTATATCGACTCTCAATCCGATAGATTCACTTTCAAAAGTCATGGTGTAAATCTTGGTTTCGATATTTTGGCATCCAAACGATTTGTACTCGGTACAGTTTTCAGTTATGAAAATCACAAGGGAAAACTTGCAGCGCACAATGTTTTTACCGACCAAGTCAAGTCAAACGATTATTCCATTGGACTTTACGGCGGATACCGATTCGATAACTGCTTCGACATTCGCGGTTCATTCGGCTTCGGAACTCAGAACTATGACGTACAGCGGTATCAGGAATTCGGATTGAATCCGGGAGTGTATCTTGCGTCAAGCAAAGGAAACACAGTCGAAGCATCATTTGAAATCGGAAGACGTTTCTATTGCAGCGGCTGTAAATGCAAACACGGCTGCAAGTGCCAGTTATCGTTCAGACCAGTCATCGGATTCGATTATTACGTCAATCAAATCGGCGGTGCGCAGGAAAAACGCAACTTGTTTCAAGGGAACCAAAATTATGGTTTGAAGTACGACTCTATGCAACTGAACCAGATGTTTCTGCGTGTCGGCAGCGATGTTCAGCGGTATTGGAATTGTTTCCGATTCAGCGCGGGGTCTTATTATTCGTATCTGATGAACAAAGACGGCAGCCGGTTGTCGGCTTGGGCTTCGGATGAATTTCACGGAAACAAGGTTGTAGGAAACAATTTAGGACGCAACACTATTACCGTAAATTTGGGCGGCAACTTATTCTTGAATGATGAACGCACGATTTCGCTGTTCGTCAACTATGAAGGTGATTATTTTGCCGACCGCTCCGGTACACCGTTTGGACACAACGGCATTGCCGGTTTTCAGTGCCGGTTTTAGGTATTCTACTTCGACGGGACAATACGAGCGGGAAACTGCGTTTCCCGCTGTTTCCCCAAAAACGTTTTTCAATCACTTTGTTACTTCACGAAGAATCATCGGTCCGACAAAGACGACAGACGCATGATGTCCGACAGCCCGCTTTTCCATAACGGTAAAAACGAAGTCGAGATGCTCCGCCCCCTTGGCGATTTCCGTTAAGTCAATCGTCTTCCATTCCTTGCCCCGCTGGTCTAAAGCAATATCCTGTTCCCAAACGGGTCTTCCGTTGACAAATAAACTCATTGTACGAACATTCCGATATTGGTCGTCAATGCGGGTATCGGCAATGAATATGTCCGCAACCAGTTTGCCCGTGTGTTTCGGAACGGAAATGCTCGTCCGAATCTGTCCGTAATCACCGGCAGTTGTCGCAGTGTTCGCTGGCAAACCGATACCGGCGCACGAAACATCGAAGCGTTCAAACGCTCCGATAAGATATGAACCGATAATTGCCGTTGATTTCAGCCATTCATCCGGTTTGACTTCGAGCAGTTGTTTTCCGCCCGTCGGCGGCTTTTGCCAAGTTGCAAACAGTTGCTTCAAGTCATCCTCTTTTGCCTCTTCGTTATACGGCATCAACTTGTTGGCAGGAAGTGCCGTCAGCGATTTCCATGTTGCGGCATTTTGTTGAAGTTGCTTGGTCACTGCCTTTTCCACGGACTCCATTTCCGTCTGCGCTTTCCAGTAGGAAATGTACTCACCGATGGCTTTAAGTTCACCGAGTTCTGTCTCAATTTTTTCCAACATCGTCAAAACCGGCTGGCGCATCTCTTTTCTGAGTTGTTCTACCTTCTCTTTAGCATTCTCCGTTTTTCCTTCTTGAACCAGCGTGGTATAAAGTTTATCCAGCGGTTGGAACTTATATTCAGGATAATCAAGCGATGCCATCTTTCGTGCCAGTTCGGCTGTCGCCCGCATCGGTTCGAGATACACAAATTCCAATCGGTCGCGGTCAATGGCGGATTCTTTCGGGGCAATCGCCGTGAGACGGTCAGCAAGTACACGCAGTTGTTCGGCTTGTTTGAGCGCCGCTTCGCGGTCTTTGATATCCTTCAATCGCGGAGGCCAATTCAAGTTCGGAGTGTACCGTATCCTCGGCAAAAGAAACTTGTTTTCCAAATCGGCAAGAATCTCATCATATTCGTAAGCAACGTCAACGCCGGCATCGCCGTAGAGATACCGATACGCAGCCCGCCGCTGTTCCGTCCAATCGTGCTGCTTCGGATTCCACGCCCATTGTCCGAACATCACGACTTCGTATTCTTCGGGCCAACCATCGCAAACTGCCCAGAGCAGTGCTTGGTCAGTGTAGAGGTCGGCGTTGCGAACCATTTCATTTTCATAATCCGGTTTGCCCCAGCCGTGGGACATCGGAACCATATCGAGATAGCCCGGCTTGCCCTTTCGGGTGCTGACCATGATTCCGCCGGAATGGGAAATACCGCCTTGAATAGCACCGTCGGCTAAATTGAACCACCAGCCCGGCTTGAGTTTGATGCCCATGCTTTGCGCCATTTTCAAATCGCCTTCACAAGGAACTCGTGTGAAGAACCACAGAATTTCATCGAATCCGGCGATTTTCGCCATTTCGTGATTTAGAGGTCTATCAATATGCTGGTATTCACGCAACGGCGGCGTGTAGGCAACCTTACGACCGGTCATACCGTGTTTCTTTCCGAAGTCGAGAATTGTCCGTACCAAACCGTGCGGGTCTTCACCTGCTCCGGTGTCGTCCAGCGAAATCCAAATTCCGTCGACTCCCAATTTAATTAGTTCATCAAAGGTTTTGAGCATGGCATCGTACTTCGTTTTCGGCACTGCGCAATCGACTGTCCCATAGACAAACAGACCGCGCCGGTGAAATTCTTTAATCGCTTCCTGAATCGGCGGTACGTCAAGTGCCTGACCGGCGGGCAGTCCCATCGATGCCTTTCGCGCCGGATAGAAATAATTCTCCTTCACATTAGGATTGTCCCGAATATCAGAAAAGTTAATCCGCGCTCTAATGTAAGCGTCCATCGCTCCGGGAACAAGATGATGATGCAGAACGGAATGCGGACGACCGCGCCAAGGAATACTGGGGAAATCCCGCACCGCTGCAACCTTTATTTTCACAGCGTCGCCGGACCGGCTCATTAAATCGAACAGTGCATCGCCGCCGTAGACGACACCGAGTGCGTCGGAACCGCCGACTAACATTGTCTTGCGTTTTCCTTCCGTGAGAAATCTCAAGACGAAGCCGTTCATACCCGGCGATTTAGCAGTCAGTTCGATTTTTTCCGTTTCGCAAATCCGTTTGACAGCACTGTTTGTTGCCGGTTGTCCCATGAGGATAACCTGTTCAACGGCATTACCGATAGCGTTTTCGGATACAACAGCAACATCTTTGCCGAAACGCCGTTTCAAATGCAAACGCATTCTTTCGGCACCGTAGCGTTCCGTTTCGGAAGCGTCATTGCCGATGATGATAGCCAATTTATCATCGGCAATGAGAGTCCACGATTCTCCCGTCGCGGCATACTCTTTCGGCAACGGAAATATTGGACATTTTTCTTCGGCTGCCTGCACAATTCCGAAAACCAAAGCGGCGATAAAAAACAGCGGCATCACTATTTTTTTCATAATTTTTCTCCTGAACTTAGGTGAATATAAAAATCATTTCAAAACATTATTTATCTGTTATCGAATCGATGACAACATCGCCGATTTTCGAAGCGAGCGGGTACACAGCCCGATTCGTTTTGTTGCTCAAAAATATCGTGAAGACATCGTACTTCGGGTCTATCCAAAAAGCGTTTCCTGTCCAACCGCCGTGCCCATAAGCACTTGGCGACATCTTTGTTGGTCGGTGAACATCCCGTTCATGTTTCATTGCCCAGCCGAGTCCGCGAAAGCCGCCCGGTATTGTATTCGGCGCGGTCATATTCTTCACGGTGTTCTTGTCAAAGATACGTTTGCCGGTTTGCGATTCTCCCTGATTGAGCATCATTACTGCGAAAAGAGCAAGGTCATCGGCTGTCGAAAACAGTCCGGCATTACCGGAGATGCCGCCCAGCGCAAACGCTTGAAAGTCGTTCACTTGTCCCGGCTTGCGGTCACCGAGTTTGCTGGCAACCGTTATTGCCGCCCGTTGTGAAAGAACTTCGTCCGGTAGAAAACACGTCTCATTCATACCGAGCGGCTTGTAAATGTTTTCCCGCGTGAAGTCGTTCAGGTTTTGCCCTGAAACACGTTCTACGATTTCACCGAGCATAATGAACGATGCACAGGAATAAACGTAACTTTCTCCCGGCTTGGATTTCGGTTCCATCGTCAGAAGACGTTCTTTGAATTCTTTCGCATTGCTCAAATCGCCGCCGGGTCCCTGAAGAAAACCGCCGACATGCGTCAAGAGATGCCGTATCGTTATTGTCCGTTTTTCCGGTGTATCGAATTCCTTCAGATACAAGGCAGCCGCATCGTCGATGTTTAGTTTTCCTTGTTGAGCGAGAAGCATAATCGCCGTTCCCGTTGCAACGGGCTTCGTTACCGAAGCGAGGTCAAATACAGTATCGGTTTTTTTATCATCGTAGGATTTCAGAAAAGCGATTTTTCCATGTCGTCCGACGCAAACTATGCAGCCCTTGCCGAGCAATACTTTTTCGTCCGCAAGGGCTTCTTCCGCCAGACCATCAATTTTGGCAAGCACCGTCTCGTCGAGTGCAACCTCGGACGGTTTGCAGCGCGGAAGTTGTTCTGCGTCCACTATTGTCGGCAGAAACAGAAACACGAACAGTAAAAGCGAAAGTCGTTTCATAAGGTTCTCCTCATTTCAACAGTTTCTCGGCACTCTCCGTAAGTTCCAGCATGATTTTGCGGTACTGTTCTGTTGTTCGCGGAACGGTCGGCTTCATTTCGGCGAGCGGCTTTTGCAGAATATCCGCAAAGGCGGCGGCACGCTTCTTTTGCAAAGTTTCCAAGTCGAATTTTCCCGCGGCATCACCCGCTTCAACCATGGCTGTTGCCGCTTCGGCATACGCCTTCACAATCGGAAGATAACAATGAGCGAACAACTCGTACTGATACGAAGCACAATAATTGTTGGCAGCATTGTTAATGAGTGTCTTCTCAAAGTGCGGATTCACTTCGGAAACCGTCTTGAGCCGTTCAAATGTCGCATTCATCGAATAATCATCATGAAGAGCCAAGAGGTCGCGGAACAATTCCCAATGCCGCTGAAAATTGGCAACGGCAACGCCGACATCTTCTTTTGCCGCTTTGCCTTCCCGCCAGTTTTTCAGCGTAACGTTGATATTGAGAATCGAAAGTATCGCCAGTTTATTCGCTGTTGTCCTTGCAATGTCAATGGAATCCCGCTTGATAAACGGCTTGGCATCGTCAAACGGCAACTCCGCAAGAGCGCGGTACAATGCCGGTGTCTCCGCCAGTTTTTCGGCAAAGGTCTTTCGCAACTCTGTTCGGTCGGTTGCGGTGAAAAAAATTGCCGGATTCGAAAAAGACCATACAATCGACGGATTCCATGCTTCTTGATATTTATACGGATAGGTACACGGCAGGAACGTCTTCCAGATTTTCAACATCGTTTCCGCATCTTCTCTATACCGTGTTTTGCATAGACGCTCAACCGCGTGAATCGGACTCGGCTGGTCGGGCTTCCAAGCGTTGTGAGGAAAGTATTCGAGCATCAGAATATCGGCGTGCGACATTTCAGGCCAAAAAATGTATCCCTTGCAGAACGGGTCGTCTTTGGAAAGCGCAATCCGCTCTTCAATGATGTCATAGTTGGCGCGAATATCCGCAGCGGCTTCCAATGCTTCGAAAATGCCGAATACGTATGGAAAGTTGCCGATAACGTTCCAGTTGGTGTAATTCCTCGGTCCGATGGTGTCCGCTTCGTAATCCCAGATGATGGTTTTGGCAGGGTCAAGTTCCTTAATCAATTCCGGCACCTCTTCGGGACTCCATTGATTGTGAAAATCCCAGCCAGCAAGCAGAATGGGAGCGTTAGGATATTTCGACCGAACCTGATTGATTAGGCGACGGTACGTGTACAACTTGATTTCAAGATTGTCTTCCTTCTCTTTGAACATGCGGCGTTCAGCAAGACCGATGGTATGAAACAGTTCCGGCTTGCCGTAATTCTCTATGTGCGCCTCGGTCAATTTGAAATAAAGGTCAAGCCACTTGTCATCACGAATATCCCAGACGAGTCCCGTTTTTTCTCCGTATCCTCCGCCGGATTGAACAAGGAAATCCGGTTTGAAATGTTCCAAAAACGCAATCGGTGTGCGGCTGTACCAATGCGTCATTGTTCCGAAATCCTCCGGGTGCATCAAATCGCGGTCAAAAGCGTAGCGCAAAAGATTTTTGCGGAGTTCGCCCCGATATTTCAGCGACCAAGATGGCGTGCGGTCATCATAACCGTAAGTTGCTTCAGGCAGCCGCTGGTCGTTGCCGGGATACGGCACGACATCGGGAAACGCCTTTTGAAACACATCGTCCATGCCGATACGGAGCATAAACACGTTGAGACGTTTTTTAACAATCCAATTGATTTCCTGTTCCCAATCCTTCGGTCCCCAATGTTCTGCTTGAAAACGTGTCAAACTGCGGTGAGCAAAGTAGCGCAATCCCCGATATTCAAAACGCGGTGTCTCGGCAACATCCAGACCGGTAATGTCGAGCGGTGATGCCGATTTCGGGACTACATCGCCGTCCCAAAACCAAGAGCAGTTGCCGCGCTCTTCAAAGAAATGATAAACACCGTAAAGCGTTGCCCTGCCTCTACCTCCGGCAATAAACAGTAAATTGCGTTCACCATCTTTAACCGAGAGCAAGTGATAATCATCAGTTCCTGTTCTAATACGGAACGGACGCAGGACTTTTTTCTCGATCCGGTCGCGGCAGAAACGGTTGACCGCATCGGAACCGATGACAACGAAGTGGTCGGTATCATTCGGTTCTGTGACAATCGGCAGTTTGAGTCCTGTGCATTGTTCGTAATACTTTTGGAACTCTTCTGCGGCAATGTCGTAGGGCTTGCCCCGCTCGATTGGTTTGAGGATTTTCAACTCCGCCGCCTGCAAGTTAGCGGCAATGATGAGCAATACTGGAATTAACAAGAAACAATAAAATCGTGACATGATAACCTCCGAAAATTGAATGAAAGGAATTAACACTGACAAAATATCAGATTAGAAAGATATTGTCAATGTAATTTTCCGCAAAATTCATACAATTTTGCGCAAAGGCAATATAAACACTTTGAATCAATTGGAGATTTAAACTCGCACAAATATTTTTTGCCGGTACATCCAGAAAAGAATCAGCCAGTTGATGAGCAACACCACCGCTCCGATGAAGAGCGGCTCGTATACTGCACCGAACCATTTGAAGAAATCGCCGCCAAGGTGAATTTTCAGATTTTTGATAAAATATGAATTCAAGGCAGTGCTGGCAATACAGTAGGCAACGATTGAGTTTGAACCGATGACTATCAGCGGAAAGAAAGGTTTCCTGCATCGAAGAACGTCAAGCACCAGGTGGAAACCGGCAAGAAACAGAAAGCAGAAACCAGTGCTGAAGAGAACCCACGATGGTGTTCCAATTCGTTTGACAATCGGGCAAATCCCCAGGAAACCGCAAAGCCACCCGATGAGCAAGCACACGATGCCAAGCAGAACGAAAACCCCGATTTTCTTAGCGTCACTTCGATTGCTCAGCAATATGTTGCCTGCCAGTAGACCGAGAATCATGGTTCCCAGTGATGAAATAGAACTTAGTGTCGGATAGCCGCCGCTGTCAAATATAAAGGGGGACTTTCGCGGAAACAAGTTCAAGAACCACACGTCAAACGCCCAGCCAAGGTTTGTGTTTTTGTTCCAATGGGCGGCGAAACCGACGGCGTTATGTTCCCAATCGGGTGAAACGCCGGTTTTCGACCAGTCAAAACCCGGTCCCGGCAACGGATACGCGGCAAAAGCCGCCCAATAACCGACAAGAATTGCAACAAGAACACCGACCTGCACTCGTACGGTACAGAAAGCTAGCAGGAACAGGAAACCATAGCCGACTCCGATACGTGTCAGTGTGTTTATGAAGGTCCAGTTTGTCTGGCTGCTGCCCTGAGATACAAGAAAAACGCCGAGCAAGACCAACACAAAAGCCCGTTGAAAGGCATGAACCGTCATACTGGTGTATGATTGCCCTCGGGCTATTCGTGAAGCGATGGAAAATGGTACCGCCACACCGACCAAAAATACAAACCCCGGATAAATCAAGTCGTGTAAGGTACAGCCCGTCCACGGAACGTGTGATTGTTGAAATGCCAAAAAACGCCAGAAGCCGCCCCAAAAGGTTTGTTCTTCGGCAAACTTTGCGGCGACCTTACTGAAATGAAGTATTTCGGCAAGCATCAAGAACATGACGAAACCGCGAAAAGCATCAATCGACGACAAACGTTGGGGCGGCAACGGGGAGACGGTTGGAGGGTCTGCTGTTTTTTCCATAATGTCACCTGTGACGTAAACTTTGTATAGCAACGAAACACTATACCACCGAAAAATTGAGCGAAACGAAACGGCACTGACAATGTATCCGATTAAAATAGTGTTGTCAATGTAATGTTCAGCAATTGAAATACAACTTTGCGCAGAATATGAGCGGCGGTGATATCTCCGCCGGTGTTTGCGTTTATTGTTTTATTTTCGCTTCAAAATTTCTGCGGGCTTCGCCGGTCAATTCTATGGTTTCTATAATGTTGGGGCGAAATTTTTCAATGGTAGGCATCCACATTGATTGCAGAAATCCCAATAGATGTTTGTCATCAATATGTTTGGAGCAAAATTCGACTGTTCTGCTAATGCTTTCATTGTTGTTGCTTGCAGGATTATACATAACGGCATCGTTACTCGATGTAGGAATTTGGTCGTATCCTGCGGCGTTAATGTCAATATATGCCTGCACATACTTTTTTGCTGCTCCTGTCAACTTTTCAAGGTCAAACTCTTCGCGGTAATACCAGTTGCTTTGGACAGCGTATTTAGGCATTTTTTTGAAGAACAGGTCTGGGTTATTCCAAACATAATCCGACCATATCCAGGGACGCACTCCCCGCGTCATGGCTTGGTCGAAATAGAAATACAGGTCGTCCCACCATTGTTCTTTCTGCCGGATAACGATGTAATTAAAATGGCTTTGATGACCGAAGGTCTCTTCGTCCATTCCAAGATGAATAAAGCGGGGCTTGTCAAAAATGTCAATCGCTTCGGCAATTAAATCCTTGCAAAACTGGTAGTACGGTTTCGTTGATACCATTTTTGCATATTCACCCATCCATGCATCGTGGGTAGCCGAAAAGTTTAGACAGGGTATCGGTTCTATTCCCAATTTTCGCATTTTCGCCAGTTCTTCGCGCAACTTTTCCGGAGTCCACGAGTTCTTCAGTGCTATTTCGGGATGACTGCGCCAAAGTACGGAATCGTCAAGGTTGATAACGACCATATTGATTTTCTGCTCCCCCATTTTTTTGACGGCAGCGTCCCACACGGATTGTTCAGGTTCAAACTCGGTACGCATACCGTTACCCCAGCGCGGATTATTGATTCCGCCTGCGAAATTGAAGGACAGATGCAGCCAGCACGCCCATATCTTGCTTGAAGATTTGTCGCCTGTTGCAGCAATCGCATTGCTGTTCAACATGCTTGGGATACAAGCAGCCGCGCACGCTGCTGAGGTCTGTTTGATGAAATTACGTCTGTTCGTTTTCATTTTTATCTCCTAATGAGTGAAAGGATTACGACAATAGTGAACATTCCGGTACATCCGGCATATAGTGGTCATTGTCGCAATTCTACACTGGTTTGAATAAAAAAGTCAATGTAATTTTCCGCAAAATTCATACAATTTTGCGAAAATTATTTAACCGGTACTCCGACGCAAATCGGATTTTTTACAACTCAATTTCCAGCGGCTTCTTCATACCGACAAACCAGTTGCTCACCGTCAATTTTTTCGCTGCACCGATTTCCACTGAGCCCTGCGGCAGCAAGTCAAAAGTTTTACCGTCCGCTTCAATGAGACACGGAATATCACTGGTATTATTCAACGTCACACCATTGCCTTCTTTTTTGATTTCAACGCAAGCGCGAAATAACTTTTCAACCCAGGGCTGCCGACCGAGAATCATGTTCGCCGCCCAGCCGACAGTCCGCTTGGCAAAAAATGCTTCCTTAACTGAATCATGACTGCGGTCTTTGGCAAAAATCAACGTCATCGGACGCTGTAAATTCTGGTATCCGTAAGTGTTCCATTCGCTGGCATGAATGTCAGAGTTTGCTACGGGGACAAGGTCACGCTCATTGCACCAATCAAGCGCGATGGGAAAAAACGATACGCCGTTGAAAACCTCGACACCGTGAATGTGTCCCTTTTTTCGGACTTCTTCGATTTCGTCAAAAAACCGCATCGGTTCGCCTTTTTTAAGACCGAAAGGCGGTGTATCGGGAGTCGTGTCGAGCCAACTTGGATGATTCCAATGATTGAATCCGCCCTGTTCTGCGGAGAGGGCTAATCGTTTTTGCCATTCGTTGCGCGGTATCTCCGCAATCGGATTTACGTCCTGCAAAAACAAAAGGTTGAAATGCCACTCACTGGTAGCCATTTCGCCGCCTCTAACGAGAATCAACTTGTTCTTCGCCGCTTCGGCTTTGGCGAGTTCATACGGTCTGTTTCTGTCAGCACCGTTTGTTAATTCTTTGTTTTGCGACTCGATGTGGTCAGTAATAGCAATCACATCAAGTCCGTTGTTGACGGCTTCATTCACACGGTCAACGGGCATCACACGCCCGTCGGAAAAAAGAGTGTGCATGTGGAAGTCGCCTTTGAGAACTTTGAATCCATCGGCATCGGGAATAATAATTTTTCGCGGCGGTGCCTTTTGTCCGCGTATTTCCTCGGTGTGACGAATGACGGTAAATCCGTCGCCCACCGGTTTCGGTGTCAGCGGACTTTCCGCAAAGAGATTGTAAATGGGCAGCACCGCAACGGCACTTAACAGAGCAAGAAATTTCAAAAAACCGCGTCGATTTAACATGTTAAAAACCTTTCATAGTGGAGTGTAAAAGAAGAATGTCACTAATTCTACCGAAAAATAAGGGAATTGGAACGCCGTAAAGTCCAATACGTTTCGATTGCGGTCTGATTTTTTTCGTGTTATAATCGTTTCTTGTCTTGTATCCTTTCGGCAACACTAACATCAGGAATAACTCTATGAAATACTTTATCGTCCACGCTTTATTCTTATCAGTGTTTTTTTCTGCGTCATATATTTTTGCCGGCGGACTAACCGTTCAATTAAAAGGCGACCACGGCGCAGTCAGTTTCGTCGGCGCAATCTACCGCTGGGACCCGGACGGTTTGCCGAAACAAGCAGACGGTTCAGCCCGCGTTGCAAAAGAACGTGCCGAAGCACCGAAAATTGACGAACCCTGGGTCGACTTCAGAGCAGAAAACAAAGGAAATGGAAAATGGGTTATCGAACAGCAAATGCCCGCCGGTAATTACGATTTAATCATCATCAAGCGCGGTGTAATGCAGCGTTTCGAGGGTTGGCGATACGCACCGGTTTTGGACTTCGAGGAATTCTTTCCGCCGGACGCTAAAGTCCTCTGCGATAAGGAAGTCAACGATAAGAAAGTGCAAGTGACCGACGAAGATAGTTTGCAGTTTGTCGATAAACAAATCCGTCAATCGAAACATTACGAAAACAAGGTAATACCGCTCTATTTCGGCGGCAGTTATAGGAAGGGACAAATACGTCCGAAACAGATTCGGGTTCTCGTGATGCTTTTGCGGGACTTGCAGACAACGCTGGACGCTAATTCGGCAACAATGCGGTTCGAGATTTGGCAGTTTGAAGACCGCAGCGGCGGATATGTCAAACAGAAGCGGACGCATGTTCTGCATCGTATCATTATGCCGCGCCATGAATTATGTCAATGGACGTGGCTGTGGGACCCCGCGTTGGGCAACATCGAAATCAAGAAGAACGGAAACACGGCAGTCGAGTACACTATTCCCAATACGCAGGATACGAAATTGCAAGGATTGATGCCGTATACGCCGTGAAAAATTACCATCGGCGGGTTATCACCCGCCGCTCGTATCCGGCTACCGCAGTGTTGTCGAGACCCTGGCAACAGATGCTTGAATCGCTGCGTGCATTCCAACGGCAAGTCCCTGTTCGACTTGTCTGCCGCTCAAACGCTGAATCTCAACACCGGCAGCGTCGAAAAGCACAACAGACGGATATTTATTAACTCCCAGCGTCTTACACAGAGCGGCATTTCCATATACTTCAAGCGCGGCACAGACAAACTGACCGGAAAGCATCTTGACTTCCTCATTAGAAAAAGCAGGCAGCGGCGCAACCTTGACGGTTTGGACAGCATCCTTGTCAAAAATGAAAAAATACAGCAGCAACGGCTTCTTCTGTGCTTTCGATTCTTCAACGGCTGCGGCATAATCATTCAAAAAACTGATTTGTTCCGCCGACTGCGCGGCTTTACCGACTGATTCAACTCTCCAACTTGCTGCAATATCCTGCAATTTGAGCGGTTCAGAAGACGACTTTGCGGTCAACAAACCTTGCGAAAAATAGAAAACAATCAGCAGCACAATCGTAACCGTTGAGACGCAAAAACTGAAAAATCCTTGTCGGGTGTAAAGCAGGGCGTACATGACTTCCGTGTGTTAATTAATAATGTGGAACGTGCGGCAGAAAACGTATTACCTAAATCGTCCTTGCCGGACAAAATCTTGAATGTATAACGGTTATACGGAGATTTACAGCAGGATTCCGTTCGGCGGCTCTGTTGCGGTTACGGCATCTCGTCATCAAAAGTTGTGTGCGGGCACTCCGGGCAAAATTCTCTGCTGCGAGGTAGTCCGTCAGGGTTTTGTCTTGGGCACCTTTTTCAGTTCAAAATCAAATTGTTGGTCGCCGTCTTTGAGTGAAAATTCTTCGGAAACAGCAGGTTCGTAACCGTGAGCGGTAATTTCTACACGGCAACGCTCCGCAAATCTCATCGGTTTAATTGTGTACGAAATATCTCCCTCGACGAAGGGAAATACTACACCGACGGGCAACCACCAACCAGCGTGTTCTTCGTCTCTTTGGGACTCATCCCACCCAACGATTGCCGCCCAAAATCTCGGGACCGCTTGTTTGGTTTCGGCATCGACCACGGTTCCCCGCACAGTCATTTTCCGACACATCGTAATCGGATATTCTTCATCTCGCGGTATCAAATCTGGAACGGCAACGAAAAGATAATCGTTATGATAGAAAACATACTCGCAAGGTACATCCAATGCATTGTTCCAAACGGTTCGCCCTTCGGAGTCCGTCGCTTTGATAACATGTCTTAGATCGGAAAAAAAGGAAGATTCCAAGTCATGACAAAAGAAACATCTCATTTCGACACCGGGAATCGGCTTTCCTTCCGGGTCGGTAACTCGAAAACGTATCGGCTTGCCATGTTTGAGCGGAATTTCAACCGGCGGCGAGTCAGCGGCAAGCGTTGTAGAAAGGACGAGAGGTGCGTGGTTTTCCGGTATGACCTGGATAGTATACGTTCCGGCAACAAGGTCGTTTAACAAAAAATCACCTGTTTCCGAAACAACGATTCCCGGTGTATGAATGGAGCGAAAGGGACCGCCGACTTTTACGACTGTTCGCTCAAGATTCGCACCGTCTTCGGCAATCAATTTTCCCGTTAGTTTTAATCCGGGCGAAAGAACCATCTGATGAGATTTGTCGAGCAGTGCTTGAAACGATTCGTCTTCCTGCTCGAAGTCAACTCGTTGCGGAGCATAACCGGGAACGGATACGCTAAGAGTCAGCGGATAGAAATTTTTCGTGGGAATCCACGTTACTGTCCATCTGCCTTCGTCGTCTGTGGTCGGCTCTTGGTAAGTTGGCATTCGGTAGAGTTGCTCTGGGTATGGCTTCTGCAAGTCGGGCTTGTCTTTTGTATAGAACAAATGAACAGACACGCCTTTGATAGGCATTCCCTGTTCATCGACAATGATGCCGCCGCCTTCGCGGCTCCGTTCCAGGTGAACCGTGAGTTCTTTCGGTATCGGCTCAATACCAAACGCTCCGAAACCGCAGCGAAGATAAACGTAATCAGGATGCCAAATGCCAATATGCGTGGATTTTGTTTTCAGGAAATCGAGTGTGCAAATTCCTTTTTGATTGCTTTTCAGGACGGGGGCTTCCCATGCAATACCGACTTGGACATCGGCAACCGGTTTTCCGTCCTCGTCAACGAAACGCAGCGTCAATGTCTCGCGCTTCGCACAACCGCAATACAAAATAACGAGTACGAGAAAAAACGCTGCGCATCGACAGCCGGTGCTTGGACGATTTTTTATATGCGAATTCTTCATGTGCTAATCCTCCTTGAGGAATTTTACTTTGCCGCTGTGGACGATGCAAAGGGAGTGGGATTTTCGTTCTCTTCGCTCCAACGGAACAATCACATTGTACAATCGTAAGATGGAAAAACAAATTGTAGAGTTATTCCGTTTCTTTTGAGGATACCTCGACCAGCGCACGGATTGTTTCTTTAAGACGGTCGGGAATTTTCGACCACGAACCAACCAGCATTTGCAGTTGTGCATCGGCAACTTCCAACCGCTCTAACAGGGATTCCTGAACGCTGCTTTGCTGCGGTAATTCCGGCGAAGCACTTGTGTCGGCATTTTTTGTGTTTCCGGCGGCTTTCCTTTCCGGTTTGTGCCGAAGAAGCGGTACCTCATTGACATTGCTGCCGGTTAGAGCGGAAATCGCCTTTTGTGCTTGCGAAAGACACATAACCGGTTTGTCTTCCAGCGGGTCACAAACGACTTTTGCCGCTCGGCTGTGCTGCCGGACAGAATTGCCGGAAGTCAATAGTGTTCCCAGTGCAAGCGTCGGTCTCGACGATACCGAATGACGACTTTCTTCGATGCTGTCAGCAAGCGTTGAGCGGCAAAGTTGGATACTCGGTGCTGTACCGGCTGAAGCAAAACGCGCGCTTGCTTTCCGCTCACTTTTCCTTCCTTTTACCGGAAAGTGCGGCGAACCAACCACCCGTAATAATGCCTCTTCTTTACAGGAAGGCAGAATAGGATTGAATTTTTTTCCTCCGTTGGCGAAAAAACCGGCGATTTCTTCGTCGCGGCATTCCTTGAAGGAAATAACAGGCGGTGATGATGCTTCGGCTGTCATTGTTGATTATCCCTTTTGATAATTTTAGCGGTGATAACGTTGACAGATTCCATTAAGCGGCTTCGTTTCGGGAATTCATTTCAGTCCAACTGCGTTTGTAATTCAGTGCTTCGAGCAGTTCGCTGAGAGTTAAAGTCCGGTTTTCGAGTTCCAAGGGAATTTCCATGCCGGGGTCGCAGACCAAATCGACGGTTCCGTATTCGCTGATGAGGTCATCG
>WRCR01000006.1 GCA_009783865.1 Planctomycetaceae bacterium
CACGAGAAATGAAATCGTACTCGACTAAAATACACCGAACGCCACTTATCGAACGGTGGAGCATCCTGATACAAACGCCAAAACTGACATAACACTTTCCGGCGAAAACCTAACTAGGGAGAGGCGGAAGCCCAAACGGTGGTACCGATTCCCCGGCGTGTCGTAGCCCCGAACCGCCGACCGGCAATACTCCGCACTGCAGAACCAACTGCCGCCGCGAAACACGCGGAACGAGCCGGTGTTAGCACCCACTGGGTCAGTCACTGCACCGTTAGGATAATCGCCATACAAATCGCTGCACCACTCCCATACATTACCGTGCATATCAAATAAGCCCCAGGCGTTCGCCCGTTTAGTTCCTACCACGTGTGTTGTACCCCCGCTATTATCGCTATACCAGCCCATATCGTCCAACTTGCCAGTGCCGCCGTAAGCACCAGTAGTCCCTGCACGGCAGGCATATTCCCACTGCGCTTCTGTCGGCAGCGAAAATTTAAAACCCTTCGGCGCAATTCCCAAGCCGTTCAACTTCTTGATATACTCTTGGCAATCGTCCCAAGAAACCTGTTCTACCGGCAATTTTATGCCCTTGAAATAACTCGGATTATTTCCCATCACACTCGCCCACATGCCTTGGGTTACCTCCGTTTCAAGCATCCAAAAACCGCTGGATAACGTTACCCGATGTTGGTTTTCGGTGTCTCTACGGTCTGCCTCATTCTGCGGGCTGCCCATTAAAAATGTTCCTGCTGGACACCAGCGGAAAGCATAATCTATACCTTTGATTTTCAACTCCACACGCTCACCCGCTTTGCGGTTATCCTTGGGAACGCGTTCCAACATGGCTTTAAGCCGGAGATTGAGTGTATCAGCATATCCTTGTATCTGTCTTTTATACGCAGGGTCGGCATTTTCTAATGCTGTTTTGAAATTGGGAAGTTCGTCAATACCAACAGGAGGTTCGATATTGCCGAGAAACCGCTCCTCCGGCACTTTCAATTCTACGCACAACTTGCCGATGTGTGCAGGAGCGTATTTCGGGGCGAACAGTAAAACGAGGTCGAAAGATTCGTCCGCTTGTTTCCAGTTGGAATCTTTCAGGGACTTGAGAGCGGAATTCCACGCTTCTGCCGCCTCGGTCGGCGGTGCCGGTGTCTGACCGAAAGAAACAGCGTAGAAAAACAAACAGCAAAGGCACGAAAGGAAAAGAGTAAATGTTGTTTTCATAGTATCTAATGGGGGTAAAGGGTGAAAAAAGTTTTGCGGAACGTTCTGCTATATGATTTATGCTAAAATTTTGTTAAATGCGACACGATTTTTTTCAAAAAAACGTATCTCGTTTTCATTTTTCACAACATGTTAGAGTTTATGAACATTCATTTACAAGGCGGTTGACTAACAAGTGCTGCTATTACTTCACGCACAACAGCGATTTGCATATCAGTAACCGTTTGAAAGCGGTGTTTGCCGTTGGGGTCCGCTTTGAAATGTGTTATTCCCTGCTCGTCAAACGAAACGGCACCGCGCTCCGAAAGTCCATAATAACCCCGGTCTGGACGGGCGGCATAAACAACGCTGTTGATGTCATAAGATGCTTGTTTCTTGTCAAAACCGCCTTTGTAAAACAGGTGTCCGTGACGGATAGGATGATTCGGCACATAGAAGAAATCGTTGTTGATGCTCGGTACCGAATACTCAATGAATGCACCGAGTTCATAACCGTTAAAAATAATATCGACCGGACAATTATCGACAAACTTTCGCGAAGCGGGCAAATCCATAATTACATTATATTCCTTATGATTCTTATATTTTTCGTGCATTGCCCCAGCCATTATAGCGATATATTTTACCTTTTTAGCGACAAGTTCCTTACCGCTAAGAGGAGAGAAATTGTCTCCCGCCGATTCGAGCAGCCGGTGCAGATTTGTAAAGAAGCCGACTTGAATAATCACAACGCTGTTGTCTTCCTGCGCGGCAAGTGTTTTACGGAGCAATGTTGTTGCGTCGGGCAGTCCTTCGTAAGAAGCGAGTGTCCGCTTGAACATCGGCGAACCGTCGGGATTTTTCAGTTCCACGACTTGTTTGTTATATTTTCCATCTTCTTTAGTGACACCGTTTTTAACAACACCGATTGGAATGTTTCCCCGATTATAAAAAGTGTTGACTAGGTCGGTCATCGGAGCGGCATGCTCATTGTCTTTCGTAATGGTGACGGCGAGCAATTCCAGTTCATTGCGTGTCTGCAAGGCATGAATGGCGGCAAGTGCCATAACATCGTCCATGTCGTTTCCGATGTCGGTATCGTAAATAACTTTCAGCGGCTTGCGCGGCAACTCCGCTGCGGAAACATAACAACAGACGCAAAAAAATGCACAAAAAGACAATACGGTAAAGAACAAGTGTTTCATAATACTTCCTCAATGTGTTGGTTGAAATTGAATCGGAACTTCTACGGTACTGGTTATATCAAAAAGGACGGCGATTGTAAAGTAAGGAGACCTGCTTTGAGCAGCGGGCTGTGAGCGGAATTGGCAGCCGCCGGTGTCAACCGGCGGAAGATAACCCGGCAAACCATCGCCCCTTGACTTTATAGGGCGTTTTGATACAATTACTTTAACTATGGTGATTGTAGTTCAATTGGCAGAGCACTGGATTGTGGTTCCAGTTGTTGTGGGTTCGAGTCCCATCAATCACCTTTTTGCGGAGACTAGAGTCCCCTTTAGTTTGCGAGAAGTTCCAATGCCGCTCTCTGTTCCGGTTTGAGTTTTTGCTCTTTATCCGGCATTATGTCGTCAATCTGCAACGCCTTGTCCCGCTGCTGCAATGCCTCGTCTTTCCTATCCGCTTCCCAAAGAAGCAAAGCAAACGGCGCACGCAGCGAAGCATAATTCGGATAACGTTCAACTGCTTCACTATACCAGCGCAACGCTTTATCCAAAAACTGTTTTCGTTTCTCTGCGTCAGTTGTTTGATGATATGCGATATTCATTCGTTCCGCTGCTGAAAAACGAAGCATAGCAGAACGCTGCATCAGCCGAAATGTTTTTTCCTGATGTTCGAACATTTTTTCTTCCAACGGCAACAGCGGATTTCGAAGCCAAAGCGAATAGTAGTTCTGCACAAGTTGCTCCTGAAGTGCGGCAGAGAATTTATCGGCTTCTGCCGCTTTTTCCAGCAATTCAATTCTTCGGTTAATGTCGAATTCCGATGCCGCCTGTTCCAAATAAGAAAATGCCGTCAACACCGGTCGGAAACCGAGACAATAGACGAAAACTGCGGCAATACACAGTATAACAATAGCACCGTAGGTAATCGACAAAACATCCTTCGATTCCAGCGGTTCGTTTTTCGCTCTGTTGACAATCACCGCACAAAAGAACAGCAGCATGAAAAGGGTATTGACGACAGAAATTCCGCCCGCCGCCGAAAGATGAATCAGCAAGACCAACACCAGCACCGCAAAAAGCGATGATGGGATTACTTCATTGGACTTGCAGAACCGTTCTGTCAACAATGCCGTCAGCGGAAATGCAAGTGTTGCGGCAAGCGGCGCGGTAATGTCCATCGGTACTTCGGTCAGGAAAGAAATCAAAAACGCTGCCCAGCAGCCGGCAAGTCCGCCGTAATAACAGTGTTTATAACAAGATCCGGAAGAATCATTTCCCGTATCTTCTTTATTTTTGCGTACTTGCGATAAATACAAAACGCTGCCGACTGCTGCCAAGAATGCTAGCAATGCCGGTATTCCTGCAACGGCGGCAATCTCCACGGCGAAGTTATGCGGGTCGGATATTTCCTCACAGGATTGCGGAAGTTTATACTTCGTGTAGGTTTGTTTGAAATTTCCGCTGCCGCAGCCGAAAACCGGATAGTCCTGAATGATACCCATCGATGCCGTCCAATACTCCAAACGGAATCCCAACGATTGTTTCGCACCGGCGATAATATCCTTGCCCTGCGATTGGAAAAACAAGAGCGAAGGCAGCGGCAGTAAGAAGATACAAATCGAAAGAACTACGGCTTTGACGGGCGATATATTCCAGCGTTTTATTAACATCGGGAAAACGATGCAAATTATTCCGAACAACGCCGCGATGTAAGCACTGCGGCATTTGATTATCATGAAAAACACGAAGAGCAAAATGAACGAAAGAAGTAAAAAAGTTGTGCGGCGGCGCGGTACGAGGAAACCAACGGCGGCAATAACACCGACCGCTAGAATGCCGCCGAAAGTGTTGCTCAACGGATAAGTTCCCATCGGAACGGCAGTTCGGATTCTGTCCGCCAGACGCTCAAAGGAGGTTGTGCCGGGTTCGATTGACGGGTCAATTTTTCGGACAGTCGCGGCAGGGGCAGCATTGAATTCGCGTTTCATCTGCGGTATATCGACGGTATATTGATACACGCCAAGCAGAGCAAGCGAAAAGAAAACCGCCAGCAAAGTTTGAAACGCCGCTGTGATAATTTTTTCGCTGCAAAGCGTTTGCCGAAGCAGGAACCACAAAGCACAAGCCGCAAACCAAACGGATTGTTGGTTAAATGCAGGACGCGGTGCAGCACTGTATCCGCTTTCTGCTAGAAAGTTCCACGCAACGGAAACAACCGCTGTCAAAGCAAAGAAGGTATAGAAAGCGTAGTCCGTGAAACAGCATTTCCGCAGCACCGGCTGCTGTTTTTTCAATAACGGCGCAACAAGAAAAGCAAGCGAAGCCAGTAGAATGAGCAAGCACGGAATATGTGCGGCACCGGTTATTTCGTTCTGTTCGCAGGAAAAAAATACCGTCAGAGCGATGAGAAAACCGGTGATAAATTGCTGCGTCATTCTTTCGGCTGCCAAGGATTTGCGATAATCGGTTGCGGCGTTTCAAGCGCGGGATTACGAGCAGGGAGTGATAACTCAATATTACGAGTGGGGAGTGATAACTCCCCAGACGGCAAAAACGATACTATGCGCTGTATCCCCGGTGTTAGCGGGACTATCGGAGCGGCATCCGGTGCGAAAAGCGACAATAACGAATGATACGAAACCGGCTGCATATTATTCTGTGTAAAATATGCGTACATCGGCTGACTATTAAAACCGTCTCCCATGCGGGTCATAAAAACGTTCTTCGTTTGCGAAGACCAGAAAATGATACCTTCCGAAGTCATTTGGAAATTGATGTTGCAGGCATCATATGGAACGGCATCAAGAACAGAATCAAGAATTTCCGGCGGCTGAACCTGCAAAGCGAATCGGTCAACCAAACGATGAAACAAGGCGCGTTCAATAGTTCCGTCTTTCGCATGAAGCCAGCCCTTTGCCAGCATTACACCGGCGGCAAGCGTTCCTTGTTCAATGCTGACATCCATTACGCCTTTCAATGCAGACGGTGCGTAATCCGCCGTCAGACTGACCATATCAAGGTTATTGAAAAAAGCGTTGTGAAGTTGAACGGTCTGTTGTCCGCCGCGTTGATTTACCGATATTTCGCCGCTGAATAAACAGTTATCTCCGAGTATTGCGAAATAAGGGCAAAACATCGAAACCCAGCGGCAGGGAACCGGTTGATACTGAGTTCTGAATGTTATGTCAAAGCCCTGATGATTTCGGTGATGTTCAATCTCTATCTGCTGTCTTTCCATTTCAGAGACCGCCGGTATTTGAAACGACCATTCAGAACGATATGCTGTTTCAGTCCGATAGATATTCGCCGACACAAAACGGAATTGAAGCACAGCAAGCGCGCCGCTGTCCGCTTTTTGTTTTACGTTAATTTCATCGAAGAACAACTGCGCCGGTACTTCCGAAAGTTCGGCAAAGCGTCCGATAAGTTGCGACAAAATACTATTTATTGCCGCCGATGAATTTGCCGCATCTGCAATGTCGATATGGACTTCCGACTTTGGAACGCTGACGCGGCAATAGCCCGATGTTCTCTTGAAGTATTTGTCAATGGAGAGTATTCGTAATACGGTGTTGAGCAGTGAGTCCTTGCCGATATTTGTTTCATCGTATGCGATAGCGATGAAGAACTTGCTGTCCGGTTTCTCCCGAAGGAACGTTATATCGATTACCGGTGCGGAATAGACCGGCTCTGAATTTATGATATTTTTGAGTGAAACGTTTTTCAAGCGGATACGGTTCGGCGAGCAGTATTCCGAGGATTCGATGTTCCAATCGAGACCGGTTTGCAGCGACAAGTTGCGTTCTATTGCACGGGTATTTTCCGGCAGTTTGCGCACGACGGCACCGCCGATGATGACGCAAGTCAACACCGGTACTAACAGAAAAAACAAGAGAAGTGTAATGGTCTTTCTCGTTTGGTCGTGCATCACGCTATTCTTTGGTCTCAATATATTACATTACTGCTATTGTGTAGAATAACGATTTTTCGAGATTAAATCCAGAGGAATTTTGCGGTATTTTGCCTTCGCCTTCCATTTTTTGCCCCTTAATTATCTATTGCAATTCTGTATTTCCTTGTTAGAATGACGTTGTTTTCAAAATCAACCCGCGTTAATTTTTATCGAAAGGAACAAAATGGCATCAATCAAAGGTTCACAAACCGAAAAAAATCTTCTTGCCGACTTTGCCGGCGAATCACAGGCGAGGAACCGCTACACATACTTTGCCGGTCGGGCGAGAAAAGACGGCTATGAACACATTGCCGCTATTTTTGAAGAGACCGCAAATCAGGAAAAGGAACACGCTAAACGGTTTTTCAGTTTCCTCGAAGGCGGCGTTGTCGAAATCATGGCTTCATATCCGGCAGGTATTATCGCTCCGACAAGAGACAATCTGCTCGCCTCGGCAAACGGCGAACACGAAGAATGGAGCGAGGTCTATCCGAAACACGCCGAAATTGCCAAATCCGAGGGATTTGACGAAATCGCCGACTTGTATAAAGGGATTGCGGTTGCCGAAAAACAGCATGAGAAACGCTATCGCGGTTTCCTGAAATCGCTGGAAGACGGCAGCATTTTCACCCGCAGCGGTGTTATTTGGCGTTGCCGCAACTGCGGTTTTATCTTGGAAAAGAACGGCGCACCCGATAAATGTCCAGTATGTTTGCATCCGCAGGCATACTTTGAAATCCTCGCTGAAAATTGGTGATTTGTATTTGTTAATAATCCGAGAACCGTTTCAAACATATTGCGCTGTTGTGTCCGCCGAAACCGAGGGAAAGCGATACAGCAGCGTCAATTTTCGCTTGCCTGCTTTCGTTTGGAATATAATCGAGGTCACATTCCGGGTCGGGCTCTTCGTAATTGAGCGTTGCCGGCATAAAATTATCGTTAATCGCAAGAATCGTTATGATGGATTCAATTCCGCCGGCAGCACCGAGAGTGTGACCGGTCATCGCCTTCGTTGAACTAACACCCAACTTCTTTGCGTGTTCTCCGAAAGCGGTTTTAATCGCAGCGGTTTCAACGGAATCATTAGTCGGCGTTGATGTACCGTGAGCATTGATATACTGAATTCCCGCCGCATCAAGACCGGCATCTTGCAGACAGAGTTGAATTGCCCGCACCGCGCCTTCGCCGTCTGGACTTGGTGCCGTCAAATGATAAGCGTCGGCAGTTGCCCCGTATCCGGCGAGTTCGGCATAAATCGCTGCCCCGCGATTTAGAGCGTGCTGCAATTCTTCAAGAACGATAATACCGGCTCCTTCGCCCATCACGAAACCGTCGCGGTTCTTTTCAAAAGGACGGCAGGATTTCTCCGGCATATCGTTGTAGGAAGTACTCAACGCTTTGATTTGAGCGAAACCGCCGATGCCGTACTCTGTAATAGTGCTTTCCGTTCCGCCGGTCAAAACGATGTCCGCTCTGCCGGCACGAATTCTATCGTATGCGAAACCGATAGCATCTGTTCCCGAAGCGCAAGCGGTTAAAATTGTATGTGCTGCTCCGCGAATGCCGAGATGCATCGAAAGGTTGCCTGCCGCTTCGTTTGCTATCATTTTCGGAATCGTCATTGCCGGTATCTTGGATGCCCCTTTATCGTAGAGTTTCCGGTGGGAATCGTCATCGACTTCCAAACCGCCGATGCCGTTTCCGAGAAGAACGCCGCAACGGTTGGCATCCGCGATGGTGAAATTATCAAGACGGCTGTGTTTCCATGCTTCTTGACCGGCAATCATCGCAAATTGCGTGAACATCGCTGTCCGCTGGACGGTTCTTTTATCGAAAAAATCTTCGGCGTTATAATTTTTTACTTCGGCGGCAACTCGGCAGGGCAGGTTGGAAGCGTCAAATCGTGTAATGTTTCCGATACCGTTCTGACCGGTCTTGACGGAATTCCAAAATGTTTCGAGACCGGTTCCGATAGCACTGATGACTCCCATTCCGGTAATAACAACGCGTCGGGTCATGTAATTAGCAAGTTCCTATAATGATAATTCTGTAATAACGTTGGACGCATTTTAACGGCAGATTTGTGTGATGTCAAGGCATGAAAGATGGAAGGGTGATGAATTGCAGCCGGATTATTTAGCCGGTACTCCGGGTGCAGAAGTTCTTGCAATCGCAATCAGTCAGTGCTAAAATCAACTCCGCAAAATCAATTCCAAAACACCTGAATCCAAAATCAGAGATTGTTATGCAGACAGAAAATCAAACAATTTCACAAGACACGTCCGTATCTGCTTCCGAAGATTCTTGTCCTTCCCAAACAACTACAAGAATTCAGCCGTCTTGCTTTTTTGTTACATTGCTATTCGCCGCTGCCGTACTCGGTATTTTGGCGTTTGTTATGGTAAAAATAATACCGAAATGCGAGGAAATTTTCTGTGATTTCGATGCCGAACTTCCCGTTATGACCATTGTTGTGATAACGGCATCCAACTTTTTGACACGTTTTTGGTGCTGTTTGTTTTTGCTTGTGCCTTTGGTGATTTGGTTATTCATAAAAAGACACAAGATTCCTGTGGGTATTCTCAATCTTTTGTCTTTGCTGCTTGTTGTTTTCTCTATTGTCGGGATTCTTATTGGTGTTTTTATTTTTATTGCGTGCCTTATGCCGCTGCTCGTATTTAACTGCCGTCTCCCGACATGACACTTTTTGCTCTTGCTAACATTTGCGGGGGTGTTATTCAGGTAAAACAAACGCATTGGCAGGCATTTGCGTCTTATTTTTAGGGGTTTGGCTATGTAAAAATTTTTCGAGTCAGGGTCTGTTGTTGGGTACTCAGAGGACTATTGAGTTTCAATTCCAAAGAGTGTAAAATTACGGCATGAAAATATTATCTGTTTTGTTTCCGTTGTTATTTTCAGTGTTCTGTGCAGCCATCAGCGTTTTTGCAGAGGAACCGGCAAAGACGGATGTCATTCGTTTTGGGATTCATTGGCAGCCGCAGTCGCAGTTTGCCGGTGTGCTAGTTGCTGTTGAAAAGGGCTTTTTTCAGAAATATGTTCCGAACAAAAAAGTAGAAATTACTCTGCCCGGCACTTCCAAAAGGGCAATAGCCGGAGTCGGTACCGGCAACATCGATTTCTCTACCTGCTGGTTTCCTGACGCACTCTATCATCAGATGTTGAACCCAAGCAGCAAGATAGTCCTTTTATCACAGGTAACATACACAACGCCGCTAATGCTGGTCGCTCATCGCGGTGACGGAATAAGAACACCTAGCGACCTTAACGGACGCAGAGTGCAGACGTGGCTCGGCAACGACATTATGGTAAAACACTTTCTGCAAAAGTTCGACATACGCCCGGTTCATATACCGCAAGGAAGCAGCATGACACCGTTTCTCTATCGCAGCGTTGATGTTGCCTGCGCAATGTATTACAACGAATATCACACCCTAACAGAACACGGTTTGAAGCCGGAAGATATTCAAGTAATCCGCTTAAGAGAATACGGATTCGACTTTCCCGGCGATGGAATTTATTGTCACGAAAAAACATTTCGGGAACAGCCGGAATTATGCAAAGGTGTTATTGCGGCTGTTCAAGACGGCTGGAAATTTGCCATCGACGAAAAAAACGAAGCGGAAACACTCCGTATCGTCACGAAGTACATCAAAGAAGCAGATACCATTTCCAGTAAAAGTCATCAACGCTGGATGCTGCGGACTTTCAAACTCGATTTAACCGCACCATACGGCGGAGATGCGGAAAGCAGCAGCGATATTTTACAGGAAACCGACTTTGACCGAATTCTCAATATCTTCAAAAATGCCGACGAACTCAAAGACGAGAAAAATATCGTCTTTCCAAAATATACCGACTTCTACCCTTACGGAAAAAAATAACTTCAAGGAGGGATGCCGACTATGTTTCGTTTTGCGGCGGCAAGTGCCGTTCTCATTTGTTTCGTGCTTGTCAAACCGGCAACTACGCAGGAACTCGAACCGGATAAAGTCCGCCGGGCTATCGAACAGGGTATCCAATACCTGAAGAGCCGTGAAAAAAACGGCAGTTGGGGAGCATACCTAGAGGAACGTATGGGACCTACTTCATTGGCGGTGTTGGCACTAATCAGTTGCGGTGTTCCGAAAGATGACCCCGTAATCGATAGAGCAATGAATTTTCTTCGTCAGAACTCCGGCAATAAAGCGGGAAAAAATTATTCCATTTCTTTGCAAACGATGGCTTTCTGCCTCGTTGACCCGGAACGCGACCTCGCTTTTATTCGTGAAAATGTCGAATTGTTCAAAGGAATGCAAATCCGTGAAAATAACGAACACAGCGGCGGCTGGGATTACCTCCCGGTAAGCGGTTCAAACCGGTCGGACTTGTCGAATTCGCAATTTTCGATTCTCGCACTTTACGAAGCAGAACGTGTCGGTGTTTCCGTTCCGAGAGATGTCTGGCATCGTGCCGCCGCATATTGGACTAGAACGCAAAATAAAAACGGCTCGTGGGGTTATACTCCTGCTCCAAGAGGCGGCAGCGGCAACGGAAACGGACATGGCAGCATGACCTGTGCCGGTATCGCAAGTATGGTGATAACATCGGGAATTACCGGTGCAGGCGGTGCAAAAATCAACGGGAACAAAATCCTCTGTTCACTGCCCGCTCAACACAGCGAAACATATCGAATTGAAGCCGGTATTGATTGGCTTGACAAACATTTTTCCGTATCGCAGAATCCGCAGTTCGGCGGCTCGCATCTTTATTATTATCTTTACGCTTTGGAACGTGTCGGCAGAATGACAAACCGCCGGTTTATCGGACAGCACGATTGGTACCGCGAAGGCGCGGCGCAACTCTTGCGTACCAGAGATGAATTCACCGGCTGCTGGCGCAGTCACGGAGCCGAAAACGATATTGTCGCAACTTCTTTCGCTCTGTTGTTTCTTTCAAAGGGACGCAGACCGGTGCTGATGTCCAAAGTACAATTCGGAAAAACAAACGACTGGAACGTTCATCCTAACGATGCTAATAATATCACTAACTATGCCGAGAAGAATTGGAAAATTGATTTGACGTGGCAAAACATTGAGATTAAAAGAGCTACCGTCGACCATTTAATTCAAACGCCGGTACTGTACTTCTGCGGAAATAATTCGCCGCTGCCTGATAACAAAAACGAAGCCGATGAATTGGTGCAGAAACTGCGCGGCTATCTCGAACTCGGCGGCTTCATTCTTGCGGAAAGTCAGCCGGACGGTGCTGCCTTCGATAAGGGTTTTCGGGAATTGACAAAATTGATGTTTCCTGAACCGGATTATGAACTGCGCTTGCTGGAATCGTCGCACCCGATTTGGGCGGCTGAAACACCGATTGAGCCGGAATTTCTGCGTCCGCTGGAAGGTATTTCCTTCGGCTGCCGAACAAGCGTTGTGTATGCACCGCCATTCAAGGATAATTTTGCGGGCAACAAACCGTCGTTGTCATGTCTTTGGGAGGTCGCCGATATTTTTAACCGCCGTGAAAACATTTCGCCAGCAGTGCAGCGGCAGATTGATGCCGGTTTGAAGACCGGTTTGAATATCCTGGCTTACGCTACTAACCGTGAATTGAAATACAAAGACGAAATCGCAGAATCGGTAGAGAAAAAGGCAGCGGACAGCGGCACGCATCGCGGCAGTGTGTTTATCGGTGTGCTGGAACATTCCGGCGGAGCGGGTTCTGCACCGCGTGCTGCTTCCAACTTGCTTCGCTGGCTCAATCTCAATTACGGAACGCCGGTCGCTTCAAAAACGGAATCGGTCTCACTCAACGGCGATAATTTATTCGCCTATCCGTTTTTAATGATGCACGGCAGAAACTCCTTTGAATGGACGGAAGCGCAATGCGGCGCATTGAAAAAACATTTGGAGAACGGCGGTTTTCTTTTCGCAGATGCCGTATGTTCTTCAAAGGAATTTGATGTTTCGTTTAAAGCGGTAATGAGGACGATGTTTCCGAATCAACCATTGGAGCGGATACCATCAGATGACGCATTGTTTTCGGAGCAGCACGGCGGCACAGTAATTCGGACATTGCCGCTGCGCATACCGGAGCGTTCACCGGAGCGTAAAACGATGGTATCAGAGCGGGAAGTTGAACCGGAACTTTACGGAATACAGAAGGACGGACGCTGGCTCGTTGTATATTCTCCGAATGATGTCAGTTGCGCTTTGGAGTCGGCGAGTTCATTAGAATGCCGCGGTTATACACCAAAGGGTGCGATGCAGTTAGCGGTGAATGTATTGTTTTATGCTTTAGGACATTGGTGATAATATGATAAACTATTATAAGACAATGAATTTGCGCACCGTAACAATTTGTACGACATTTGTGATACTCATCGCAATGTCCGTATTGTTTTTTTTCTATTACCTGTCAGTTGATGTAAAACCATCGCCTGTGGCAGTACGTACCTTCGCGGTTCTTGCAGGGGTGCCGCTTCTCTTGAACCTTATTTTCGCATGGTTTTACAAGAATCGAATTTCCGGTCTTATTCTGTTAATAGCAGCGGTGCTTTACAGTGTACCGCTGTTTGTTATTTTATTTTTGATGCGGGACAACAATACTGAATACTTTTACAAGCAAATTTTCGCTGCGATATTCTATGTGTTTTGTATTTTATTTCCGTGCTGGATAATAGCATACAGTGTGGAAGTGTTTCGTAAAGTGACTTGTCAGGAAACAGTGAATGTGCCGTCGGAAAGTCATCAAAAAGTGCCTGCTATACCGGTACCGCTTTCTTGCCCGATTTGCAAAAGAACACCGGAACTGATTCAATCGCCGGAGTGCGTTTGTTTGCAGTGTGAAGGTCCTATCTATAAGAAGTTGCGGACAGAGCATCAACTAAAAACGCAGAATTTCGAGACGGAAGCAGAAGCAATCGTTGAGTGGAATACAATGGTTCGTCATATTAGAAGAGACAATCCTTTGATATTGTGTTTGCAGGCAATTTTTCGGCGAACCGCTGCCGCTCCCCGCTCCGCAGCGATTTGGACTACGAGAGTGCTGATAACAGCGTTGCTCGCGCTTGGATTATTCTTTAGTTGGTACCACATAGATAGTGCCGGATATTTGGCGTTTCTTCTTTCGTTATTTGCTTGCCTACCGCTTGTAGTGAACCTTTCTCTTTTACGGTTTTTTAAGAACCGTGTTTCCGAAACATCTCTGCTAATAGCGGCGGTGTTTTACAGTATACCGGTGTTTTTTCAATTCATTATGGTTCACCGTGAAAACCTTAAGACAGACGGAATAGTTTATTTTTCTTTTCCTGTTGCCTTTCTGATTTCGGGAGTATTTATAATGCTGCCGGGTTGGCTTATAGCGGTTGGAGCAGAACTGTATATTCGGCTAACTCGTCGGCGGACATCGGCGGGTGATAGCCCGGCGGAGAGTATGTAAAAGTTTTGCGGGAATATCATTTGATAGGCTGCTGTCTTTCGAAAGCGGCACTTTTTGCTATTGCCAACATTAGCGGTTGTGTTATCATTTGCGCAGGTTATCACAAGGTAGACAACCGACCTCGCCACTCAAAATGTTAAAATGGAAAAGAAAATGTTAAATCGGGTAGTTCAGGTAAAAAAAGGGTATTGGCAGGCATTTGCTCCTTGTTTTTTAGGGGTTTGGCTCTGCAAAAATTTTTCGAGTCAGGGCTTGTTGTTCGGCGGTTTTGAGGGGTGCCGGGGAAACTTGCAATTGGACTGCGTCTCTGTTCGGTTGATTTTTTTTCAATTTTGCGTAAGATTGGGTCTTTCAATTTTGCGTAGGATTTCTGTATTTCTGAAATACGCCTACGCTAATATACCAACACAGGAAATTAACCATGAAAGCACTATTAGCATCTTTTGTTTTTGTAACGACCGGTATACTCGTCTTTGCTCAACCTCTTATGAATAACGAAGCAATCGAACTACAGCGGATACTCAATCAGTATCAGACGGAATGTCTGGAACTCTTCAAGAAAGCCAACGCCGCTGAATGGGAAGCAATGACCACCGGTAAGGAAGAAGCATTCAAGCGTTGTACTGCCGCCAAATTGGAATACGCAAAATATCACAGCAATCGGGAGCAATACGCAAAAATCAAAACGCTGTTTCAACGTGCAACCAGTCTTTCTGCGGTTGACAAACGGGCTGCGGAAAAGATGCTTGTCGCTTATGAGCAGAATCAACTGCCGCCGGAACTACTTCAAAAAATGCAGGAAATGTCTTCAGAAATCGAAATGATTTTTCAGAATTTTCGCGGAAAATTAGACGGAAAAGAATACAGCAATAACGATTTACTCGAAGCCATTGAAGCCGAAACCGATTCTGCGAAACGGCAGCAAATTTGGGAAGCATTGAAACAAGTCGGTGAACAGTCCGCCGCTAAAATTGTTGCGCTGGCGAAAGTCCGCAATCAGGCGGCAAAACAACTCGGCTTTAAAAACTATTGGGAAATGCAGGTTCACTTTCAGGAATATAAACCGCAGGAATTGCTGGCTATTTTTGAGGAATTGGACAAGTTGACGAAACCGCTCTTCGTTCAAATGAAGAATGAACTTGATGCGGAATTAGCGGAAAAGTTTGGAATCGCACCGGAAAAGTTAATGCCGTGGCATTATGATAATCCGTTTTTTCAACAGGCACCGCCGTCAAAGGAAATAAATACGAATATCTTTTTTGAAGACAAAACGGAAGAGGATATCATTGCGATTGCAGTGAAGTATTTCAAACATCTCGGTTTGGACTTTGAAACGATATTGAAAAACAGCGATATGTTTTATCGTGAAGGGAAAAATCAGCACGCTTTCAGTATTGATATGGACACGCTCGGCGATGTGCGAAACCTGTGCAATGTCAGACCGACTTCCGATTGGATGGAAACCGTTCTGCATGAAGCCGGTCACGGAGTATATTCACTGGGACATAACCGCAACCTGCCGTTTAATCTTCGCGACCCGGCGCATATTTTTACAACGGAAGGCGTTGCGATGCTCTTAGGGGCAAAGGCGCGTGAACCGAAGTGGTTGTCCCGCTTTGCCGATGTTGACGAAAAGGAAACCGAAAAGTACGCCGCCGCATTGAAGAAACAGCGGATTCGGGAACAGTTGATTTTCTGCCGCTGGACGCTGGTAATGTTGAACTTTGAGAAAATGTTGTATGAAAATCCCGATGCTGGCCTTGTCAAACTTTGGCAGGAGACGGTTGAGAAATATCAACTTTTGAATTATCCTAAAGAGCGCGAGCAGGGCGATTGGGCTTCCAAGCCGCATTTTGTTATCGCGCCGGTGTATTATCATAATTACATGCTCGGCGAATTGTTTGCGGCGCAACTCCGCCGTTCTTTGGGAACTGTTTTTCAAAATGATGAACCTAAAGCGGCAGTGATTTTGAACGAAAAGGTGTTTGCACCGGGTGCCTTGTATCCTTGGCGGGAATTTGTGAAGCAGACAACCGGCGAACCGCTTTCGCCGAAAGCGTTTGCAGAAGAACTGCGTTAATCGGCGTTACGTTAATCGAGAGCCGCCGATTGTGTCGGTGCTGCATAATATCGTATGGGGGTGTGTAAAAATTTCTGGGGAAGCGGTTGGCTGCAACACCGAAAACGAGCGTTAAACTTGATGAGCAGATAGACGCATTGGTATATGCGTTATGCGGTTTAACGGCGGAGGAGATAGCGGTGGTTGAAGGGTGAGATGAAATTACGAACCGCCTCGCGGCTTTTGTCTCCGGTGCGAAACATCCTTCGCCGAATGTAATGCGCCAAGTATCCCGTCTTCTTCCTTCTTCTCCGGCAGTGTTTCCGGCGGTTTTACCGGCTCCTGCGTTTCAACGCTCTTTTCACCGGTACTTGACAAGGTTTGTTTCAACTGCTTCCGCATCGATAAACTGCGGAATATAGAAGTCCTTTTAACCGGCATTTGCGGTGATGCATCCTCATTGCTTTCACGTTTCGGTTTCGCAATGTCAGCGCGCTTGATACTCCTAGATGGCACCATAAATCGCGAAAGATAATTGGTGCGCCGCTGGAAGATTTCTAAAACGAAACAGACAACCGCCGCATAAATCAGGAAAGACGCAAGCGGAAAATAACGCGGCACCTTCGGTATGTCGTTCCATATACCCGTCAATTCAATCCGTTCAATACCGCCGGTTGCGGTTGCCAACTGTTGCAGCGTTTCAAGCCCTTTGCCTAAATAAGACGGCTGATATTCCGGCGAATAAGGAAGACAGACCGGCGGCAGCGGAAACGGTTTGATTTGCGAATTTGTTTCATCGGATAATTGCAAGGTCGCCTGAACGGTTTCACTGCCGCGAAGCGGGATTGCAAGTTCGAGCATATCCGGTTCAGTCCAGCGCAGCGGCAAACGCTGTTTCGTCAAACCGGCATTGGGACTTTGTTTCAACACGGAAACGAAAGGCGTAAAATCGGCACTGCGAAAAGTACTTTCCTGACGTTCAGGGTCAAGATGTATCCGAATCTTGCATACACCGTCTTCAAGCGTTTGCGTCAATAACATTCCGTCCGGCAATTCTTCCGTTTGTCCTGCCGTCCATGCCGCATAAGAAACCAGCATTGCCGGATAATGCTCCCAATTTGCAATTTCGCCGGTAAAAGGTCCGTCCGCTTGTCCCGTATAACAGAGAACACGTCCCAAGCCCGTGTACCAAAACGCCGTGATTGGGGCTTTGTATTCGTCTTCCGATAAGGCACCCGCCAATGCGGTGTCCTTCAGATAACAAAGATTATAACCGCCCAACTTCGGCGGACTGCTAGCGGCGGATATATTCGTCCAAGTGCTGCTGCCTGAACCGGTCAGCATTGTAATACCGCCGGTGAAATTGAATTCGACCGGTTCTTCCAGAAAAGTGCTTCTCGAAATCGTGAAAACGTCCTGTGCAAAAAGCCGCGGCAGTTCGTCTGCCTTTTCCGTGAAAAAGATGTTGCCGCCGCCGACCCTTGCAATATCAATGCAAAGATTTGCGGTGCTGTCCCTTTCTGTACCGAGTGCAATCACGCTGCAAGTCATTCCCGCTTTTTTACAGTTTTCGAGAAGTGTTCTATATTCACGCGGTTCTTCGGTATCGTCAGCGTCAGTGAAAAGAATGATGTGTTTCGTTGCCGCCGCCGCATTCGACAATTCCCTGCTTGCCGCTAACAAACCGGTATAGACGAAGATGCCGCCTCCGCCGGGTCCAATCCGCAGGATACGGTTTATATCCGCTTCAGGGTCGGTGTTGCGTTTTAGCGGTACATATACTTGCACGCCGGTATCACAAGTCATAACGCAAACCTCGTCCATCGGCGAAAGAATTCGCAGGACTTCGGCAGCGGCAATGTTTGCTAAATCCATTTTGATTTTGCCGCCCGGTACCATCATTCCCATTGAACCGGAGCAATCCATTAGGACCGCTACCGCTATCGCAAGTTTCCGGTATTCTGTTCGCAATTCCATCGAGACCGGCAGTATTTCGTCAAGCGGCGAATGGTAATAACCGCCGAGAGCATAAGCGTTTTTTCCGCCGGTCATCATCATTCCTGTGCCGGTCTCTTTCACCCATTGGACGATTCTTTCCATACCGGCGGAGCCGATGAAAGAAGACGGCGCATTGTCGATAATAAGACCGGAGTAATTACTCAAAAACGGCAGCGACCAATCCGCATTGCTTCCGTCTGTTGCAATCGTTTTGATACCGGCACTGTTCAGAATCTCCGGCAACTTCGAAATTTTGCCGTCAATTTTCGGCGAAAGAACCAGCAGCGGTTTGCTGCCTTCGATGCCGATAAGTTTGCGGGCAGTGTTGTTTTCCGGTATCGGGTCGGGAAAAGTATTATTCTCGGTTTTCGTGATACGAAGTTCGCAGTTGATAGTCCCGTATTCTCCCGATTTGACAACGAAGTTGAGCGGATGAATTCCAGCCGTGAAGTTCTGCTTGCCCGATACGGCGACTTTACCATTATAAAAAAATTCGTATCCGATTTCCTGTTCTACCGGCAGTTGAACGGAATAAGCAAGCCGGAAACGTTCATTCGGCTGCACTGTATCGGGCGCATCGACCGAGACAATAGCGATGTCGCCAGCGGCACTGCGTTCCTGCAAACGGTAATCGACCGCAATACCGCGTTGAATCAGTTGCGGAATCAAGTCCGCCGGATTACTTCCCGTCCAGCGTCCGTCGGAAAGAAGCAGCAGCCGGGCTTTGTCACCGATTGGAATCAGCGACATTGCGTTCTCGATTGCACTTTTCAAGTCCGAAGCATCGCCTTGCAAGACCGCAGTGAAACCGTTGAAGTTTCCCGCCGATTTGCCGCTTGGAATTCGTTCAGGAAAGGGCTTTTCCGCAAAGGAAACGATGCCGAGATTGTCTTCCTTGCCGATGTACCGCTGAAGCAGATTGATTAAATGTTTTTGCTCATCGGCAGAGTTACCCGGCATTGATAAACTGCGGTCGGCAACGGCGATAACAGTTCCGCTATGCACCGGCAGCGGTATGCTAGGTTCCGTCATCGCAAGAACAATGAGAATGAGAAGAGTATAACGCAGAACGTTCAACATCCTGTCCGGCAGCGGACGAAGGTATTGCAGGCAAAACAAAGGAATGAGCAGGAGAAACCAAATCGGCTGATGAAACATAATTTACGGCACCTCTTCGGTTTGCGGGGGCTGCGGTTCTTGTTTCGGTTCCGATTCTTCTGCGGGTTTTTGTTTAACGGACTTCATTAGCGTTTCAAAATCAAAGTCCGATCCGAGTACATCCGCCGCTGTCGAGGCGATATCTGTTGTTGCGATACCTTCCGATTTTTTTGGCGGTTCGAATTCGGGTTTTACTGCCGTTCCGATGTTTGGACTTTCCATCATTTGTTGGAGCAGTTTGTCTTCGTTCTGTAAATCGGGAGCAGTGCCGCTGTCTTTGAGTTCTTCGGCTGTTCTGTCTGCAACTTTCTGTTGAGCAGCATTTTCTTCAATGCGTCTTTCCAAGTCGGGGGCAACTTCGACCGGCGTGTCCGAAAGCATTTGATTGAGTGTTTCGTCCACCGAAATTCCGATTTCGGCAACCGACTGCAAGACCTGTTCGGTATAATCAACCGGGGAATTTGATTCCGGTGCAGCAGGTATTGTTTCCGCAGGGGCTTCTTCCGTTTTGACTTCTTCCGCTGTACTTTCGGCAGGTGTCTCCGGCGGAACTTCCTCCGGTGTTTGTTTTTCGGTGATGTTTTCTTCCAGCGGCTGATTGATTTCCGGTACTTCTACGCCGAAACCGTCTCTTTCCGGTTTCGGCTCCGGCGGCTCAATGTGTTTGAGATATAACGCCAGAAGAAAACCCTCTGCGATAGGCAGCAGAAACGTCAGAAATGCAATGGAAAGCAGGTAAAACATAATTTCATATTAGCGCGGGATTTCTAATCCTACTCTTCGGCTATTTCCATCAGCACTTTGAATTCCGGTTTGATATTTTCGTCGTCGGTTTCCACCACTACTTTTGCTTCCATTTTGCCGTCTTTTGGTGCAGCATCGCCTTCTTTCGGATTAGTGTACAGCAGTGAAAAAGAATAAAATATCTGCGGCGGTGCTTCCGGGTTCGGAGTAAAATCAACCTGCACTTCGGGATTATTGCACAGCAGTTTCGTAATGCGGAACGGCTCTGTTCCCTTTAGTGAAACAGTTTTTTGCGGGGATTTTTCTCCCGGCTTCAAATATCCGAAAAATACGGTTTCGGGCGAAACCTTAACTGTTTTTCCAACAGTTCCTTGAAGCATAACGGGAATCTCCCGCCGCTCTGCGGTATCATTCGTTATTAACAAAACCCGCTCGACAAATTTACCTTTCGGCATATTTTCGCTCAATTTGATTTTAACTTTGGTAACTTGTTTTCTTTCTTCTGCCGAAGGCGGATTGATTTCTGCGGTAATATGTTCATTAGTACTTTCAAATCCAACAATTTTCCAATTCGCTCTCGAACCGGTATAAGAAACGGACAGAGAACGTTCTGCCGCAGTGTTTTCTCTCACGTTGTCAAAGCGGAGCATCATCGGTTGGACGATAATATCCGAACGGATTTCGCCGCGAATGTCGAGTTGAATCGTTGCCGGATAGGGCTTGTCGATAATTACGTTTATCGTCGCACTCTTTTGTCCGTCAAATTTGTCGGTATGCAGATGCGCAATTATTGCCGTCTTTTCGTATGTTTCCAGCGTGCTTTTATTGTCCTCGATGGAAACCGAAGTGCAGGTACAACTTGTCGATACTGTGGCGATGCGCAGCGTTTCCTGAAAAGGGTTCGTCAGTTCAAAACGGTGTTCACATTGCGTTCCTTTCGCGACTGCTTTGAAATTAAAAAACCGTTTTTCCGATTTAATGACATTCTGCGTCCACGGTAAAGCAGACGGCGGCTTGACTGCATACGGATTGTATTCATCGGAACCAATATACATACTTCCGCCGTAGCGGGGACCAAATAACTGCGCCTCTACGGGAGTAAAAGTGCAGACGAAAAAGATACAAAGCAGTATGGTTATCGCGATTCTGGTCATTGTTAAAAATAATTATGTTGTTGAAAGTGACGATACGACATAGGCAATTCCCTATGGATTATTATAACATATCGGATATAATAACAGAAATATAATTTTTTTCCAGCGGTTGCGGTTCACAAATGTTCGACCTTCAAGCCCCGTTCAAGCCGTCCGGCGACCAGCCGCAGGCGATTGCCGAATTAGTCAGCGGTATCGAGACCGGTCGGAAAGTTCAGGGTCTCAAAGGCGTAACCGGTTCCGGCAAGACCTTCACGATGGCAAACGTGATTGCGCACTTCAACAAGCCGACGCTGGTAATGTCCCACAACAAAACGCTGGCGGCGCAACTTTACAGCGAATTCAAAACCTTCTTTCCGAATAATGCCGTTGCGTACTTCGTTTCGTATTACGATTATTATCAGCCGGAAGCATACATTCCGCAGCGTGATATTTACATCGAAAAAGATGCCGCTGTCAACGAAGAAATTGACCGCCTTCGTCTTGCGGCAACAAGTTATTTGATGACGCGGAAAGATGTCGTTATTGTCGCCAGCGTATCCTGCATTTACGGTTTGGGTTCGCCGAAGGATTACCGCGAAATGATGATTGCCGTTAAAGTCGGTGAAGAAATTCCGCGAAAGGAACTCCTCAATCGTCTCATCGAAGTACAGTATGACCGCAACGATATAGAATTCGGGCGGGGACATTTCCGCGTCAGAGGCGATTGCGTTGAAATCCGTCCATCTAACGAAGAATTCATAGTCCGATTTGAATTCTGGGGCGACGAAGTCGAGCAAATTTCGATAGTAAATCCGATTACTTCGGAAACGATTCGCAAAGAACAAGAGTACGTCATCTATCCGGCGAAGCATTTCGTTCTGCCTGAAGAACGGATGATAGAAGCGGCTGACAAAATCGTAGCCGAACTAGCAGAGCGTGTGAAATTTTTCAGAGACAACGGACAACTTCTCGAAGCACAGCGTTTGCAGGCAAGAACAAAGTACGACCTCGAATTGATGCAGGAAATCGGATACTGTCCCGGTATTGAAAATTACAGTGCGCATTTGACTTACCGCGAACCCGGCAGTTCGCCGGAAACGCTTTTCGATTTCTTTCCCGATGACTATCTGCTGTTCGTTGATGAGTCGCATGCGACAATTCCGCAGATTCGGGCAATGCTTCACGGGGACAGAGCGCGAAAACTCAATCTGGTAAATCACGGTTTTCGGCTGCCTTCTGCGCTGGATAACCGTCCGCTGCGGTTTGACGAATGGGAACAGCGGATTAAGCAAGCGGTGTTTGTTTCCGCAACGCCGGGTCCGTATGAAATCGAAAAGTGTGAAGGACATTTAGTTGACCAAGTCATTCGTCCGACGGGTTTGCTTGACCCGGTAGTGGAAGTCGCACCGGCTTCGAAACAGATTCCGCATTTGATTGAACAAATCAAAGAACGGGTTGCAGTGCAGGAACGGGTTCTTGTCACAACATTGACGAAGCGGCTGGCGGAAGACGTTTCGGCATATTTTTCCAAACAGGATATCCGCTGCAAATGGCTGCATAGTGAACTTGACGCATTTGAGCGTGTGGAATTACTGCGTGACTTGCGGGCGGGGCGTTTCGATGTTCTTGTCGGCGTGAACCTTTTGCGGGAAGGACTCGACTTGCCGGAGGTTTCGCTGGTTGCAATTCTTGATGCCGACAAAGAGGGTTTTCTGCGGAGTGAAACCTCGCTGATACAAACGATAGGACGAAGTGCAAGAAATGTGAACGCCAAAGTGATTCTTTATGCCGACAAGGTTACGGAGTCGATGCGGAAGGCGATTAACGAAACGAATCGCCGGCGCAGCAAACAGGAAAAGTACAACGAAGAGAACGGTATTACGCCGGAAACTATCAAGAAGAACATTGCACAAGGCATTGAAGCCCAAAGAGAGCCGGCGACTGTGTCGTCGCTTGGACAGGACGACGAATTGTTTATCACGCAGGAATACATTAACGAATTGGAGCAGGAAATGCTGGAAGCGGCGGACAGATTGGAGTTCGAGCGGGCGGCAATTCTGCGGGACAGAATCGAAGTAATGAAAAAGAACATCGGTAAGAGTGCAAGCGCGAAGATGTTCGATTTCTCAAGTAAGAAGCGTAAAAAACGGCGGTAATATAATCATTTAGCCGGTACTCCGGCACTTACTCCCATGTTTATTCAAGAAATTTCCATCGAAATCAAGAATCCTCATGTTGATCGGGCGAAACTGATTGACAAAATGGAAGAGTTTGTCGGCGCGGCAAGCAAAAACGGTCAAACACAGGGTGAGGTTGCTCCGTTCTATCTGCATGAAAACCGCTTGATATTGTTGGCATGTGTGCTTGAAAAATCGTCATTCTCTCGCAAAAACGACAACATTTACGTCAAGCGAGCGCGGTCTGAATTGGAGAAAATGTGCCAAGCAAGGTTTCAAGTGAAGACACTTGGCAAGGATGCAAGTCAAACCAAACATATTTGCCGATGCCGGAAACCCGCATCGTATATTTTATGGACGAATTTTTTAACCCTGCTCTCCCCTCTTGATTGCGGGGACTGTTGGGGCAACGTTCCGCTCTATCGTATTCCCAAGTTACCGGAACCCGGCGAGCAGGAATACTTTTCCATCGGCAGTTGGGAATGTGCTTATCAGTCGTGCGACCATTTGCAAATGCTGTGCGGTTTCGGGGAACGCTGGGGAACACGGCAAATGCAGAATCACGATTCAGGATTATCAAAGGACGGGCGTGAAGTTTGCCGGAATATAGAAAAAATGGTCGGCGTTCCTGTTTATTATTATTTGTACAACTACCGCTGCATCACGAGAGAGCAGGACAAACAGCGAAAATGCCCTGAATGCGGCGGCGATTGGCTTCTTGAAGAACCGTGGCATAGCGTGTTCGATTTTCGCTGCGAACCATGCCGTTTGGTGTCCAGTATTACTTGTAATTTTCGATAGGACAATACGCCGGAGTACCGGCTAAATCCATTCCCATGTCATATCATTTGACTTTCATTTGAGCCATAAGCGGTCTATCCGGATGAACAGCCAGTTTTTGCGTAGTCGGGTCGATGATAACGTCCATTTCTTCCAGCGGAATGACTCCTAGCAAAACTTCGTCCGCACCGGGAAGAACGAGAGCGTTACCGCCAGCGAATCGGTTTTCAAAATGTATGTCGATGGGACCAACGAAATCGCACCGGCGGATGGAACCATCTGCCAACACGACCTCTTGTTTTCTCTGGGTTATCAAGCCGAGTTGTCTGGCAATTTCTTCGTTGATAGTCAACATCATCGCGCCGCTGTCAACCATGGCGTTGACGGTCATCTTTCGTACGTTTTCGCTAGGAAGATCGCCTCGCCCTGCCAAAACGACATCAACGGCATTCAATAATGTAATTTCTGCATAAACATGCCCCATGATTTTTCTCCTTTTGTGTTGTTAAAGTTAATTGCGCAACCGGACGATTGCGGCTCTGACCTCAAGACACCGGCAAGCCGTATTTTTTCAGCGTCTCCCGCAGTTTTTCCATTTCCTTTTCCGAAAGCGGTGTCAGCGGCAAACGTAAATCGCCGGTGTCGCGACCGAGCATTTTCATCGCCGCCTTGACCGGAATCGGATTAGTCGAAAGCGACAACATGTCCCTGCACATAGCGTAGGTCTTGTAATGCAGTTCCCGCGCTCTTTCAATGTTTCCGACATTAAACGCCTTGCAAAGTTCAATCATATCCTGCGGAATGATGTTGCCGACAACGGAAACCACACCTCTTGCGCCCAAAGACATCAGCGGCAGTGTCAAACTGTCATCGCCGCTCAAAACCGTCAAATCGGTCTGCGCAATAATTGCCGAGGTTTGGTCCATCGAACCGGTTGCCTCTTTCACCAGTCCGATGTTCTTGAATTGCGCTAGACGAATTATCGTTTCCGGCTCGATGTTCTTGGCGCATCTGCCCGGTATGTTATAGACGCAAATCGGAATATCGACCGTCTCCGCCAGAAGTTTATAATGCTGAAAAAATCCTTCTTGCGCCGGCTTATTGTAATATGGGGCAACAACGAGAGCGGCATCGGCACCAACTTTCTGGGCGAATTTCGTCAGACGAAGTGCTTCCTGTGTTGAGTTTGCGCCTGAACCGGCGAGAACTTTGACTTTTCCCGCCGCTGCTTCCACAACGGCATGCAGAACTTTTTCGTGTTCTTCAAAGGAAAGAGTCGGCGACTCACCGGTAGTACCGGCAGGCACTACGGCAGTAACTCCGGCAACAATTTGATATTCAACCTGCTGTTGTAGTGTTTCGTAATCAACAGCACCGTTCTTGAAAGGTGTGATAACGGCGGTCGAAAGACCGGCAAATGTTTCGCAGCGTGTGTTCGGCATTGGAATTTAATCTATTCTAATAATAATACATGAATAATACAAAATACAGGCGGAAAATTACTCTTTAACCCGTTCAATATATTCACCGGTGCGGGTATCAATCTTGACTTTCTCACCGATATTGATGAACGGCGGCACCGGAAACTCCGCACCGGTTTCCAACTTAGCGGGCTTCATAACATTCGTTGCCGTGTTGCCTTTCGCAGCCGGTTCCGTGTATTCTACCGTCAGAACCACGTGATTCGGCGGCGTTATACCCATCGGCTGATTATTGAAAAGCATGATTTTGCAAACCATACCTTCCTTGAGATACCTCCAGTTATCGTCCACCAATTCGGCAGAAAGGTCGTGCTGTTCGTAGGTCAGATTTTCCATGAAGACGAAATTCGAACCGTCTTTGTAGGAATACTGAGCGTCAATTTCGGTAATATCCGCTTCTTCAAGAGCATCGCCGCCTTTGTAAGTGCGGTCGAGTGTAGTCCCCTTCGTTAGATTACGGAGGCGGCACTTGTAGAGGGCATTGCCTTTGCCCGGCTTGACGAATTGACATTCTGTCATAATGTACGGGTCGCCGTCAATTTGAACTTTGAGACCTTTGCGAAAATCGCTTGTGCTGACTAATCCCATGTTTGTCTTGTATATTGTGAAGGACAGTATAGTAATACAAAAAGTTGACGTTATAATACCATGAATTGGAATTATTTCAACCCGTTGCTGTTTTTCTTTTTTTGTGAATCCGTCCATGCCTGACAGTTGGCAAACCGAATTAGCACAGTCCATCACCGACATAAACGTTCTTTGCCGAATTCTCGATTTGCCGCAGCGTCTTGCAAATCAAGGGCTTGCGACGGCGCAGCAATATCCGCTGCGGGTTTGCCGCCCTTTCGTACATCGAATTGAAAAAGGCAATCCCGACGACCCGCTGCTGCTGCAAATTCTGCCGCAAGACAAAGAATTACGAATTGCGGACGGTTTCACTGCCGACCCGCTTGAGGAAACAAGACCGCCGGTTATGCTGCAACAGGAAAAAAATTGCGGCGTTTTGCAAAAATATGCCGGTCGGACTTTGCTTTTGACAACAAATCAATGCGGAATGTATTGCCGCTTTTGTTTCCGCCGATGGACGAGAACCGAAACGAGAGCCGACAACTGTGTTGTCGGTCCCAACATTTCCGAAGTAATTTTGAGCGGCGGCGACCCGCTGATGCTTTCGGACGACAAACTCTTTCAACTCGTGAACGGTTTCCGTGAAAATCCAACTATAAAACGAATTCGGATTCATACCCGTCTGCCGGTTATCCTGCCGTCAAGAATTACAGACGCTCTCCTTTCACTCATAAACACTGTGTCTTGCGGTGCTATTTATCTTGTGTTTCACATCAATCACCTCAATGAGTTGTCTGATGAATTTTTCGAGATGATTTCACGAATTCGGGGAGCCGTTTTGTTATCGCAAACCGTTTTGTTGAAAGGAGTTAATGACAATGCGGATACGCTGGCAACATTGTTTGAAACGCTGGTGAATCATCGGATAGTGCCGTACTATCTGCATCAGTTGGATAAGGTACAAGGTGCGGCGCATTTTGAAGTGCCGCCGCCGGAAGGATTAAAAATCATGACGCAACTTGAAAAACGCCTGCCCGGTTATGCTGTTCCGAAGTATGTCCGTGAAGTTCCCAATGAAGCCGCAAAGGTTCAGATAAGACCGGAATGTACGTCAGCGCATATATCGATAGAGCAGTTCCATGAGGACAACGGCGAGAACCAGAAAAAAGGTCAGCCAGCCGCCGAAATGTAGGGCGTGCCGCAAAATACGGGGCATATCTTCGTGACGCGTTGCAGCATAGCATAACGAAAAAACGATTATTATCGGAATAGAATAGAATATCATCGGAAAACCAGCGGCAGTTAGTTCTGAACAACATTTTCATATATTATACAGAATTTAAGTGTTGTGACAAGCGTCAGAAAAGAAGAAAAATAATTGCGAAACAGCACTTTTTGCTATTGCCAACATTTTCAGGTGTACTATCATTTGCACCGATTATCACAAGGTTGACTTCGTCATAATGATTTTGTAAAATAAGATTGATGTTAACCGTCTCGGCTCAAATTTTGATAAATCCAAAATACTACGCTGAAATGATTACGCAAAATCGTATGCATTTTGCGGAAAATTGCACTTGAAATTTACCGTGAAGCATTACATAATAACAGGCGATAATGGGTGACTGTTAAGGATTCTATCCGCAGTTGTCTTAAAGATTGGTTTTTATTGTACCATTTGTTTTCCAACTTTCATAAGGAGTTCTCAGATGCGAAACATTATGACGTTCTTTCGTGCTATTATTTCCGTTAATACGAGAAATGTGCGTTCAGGTAAATTGAGGGGGGGAGGCGAAAACGCATTTACTCTCGTTGAACTTCTCGTCGTTATTGCCATCATCGGCGTTCTTATCGCATTGCTTTTGCCGGCAGTGCAAGCAGCCCGCGAAGCGGCAAGAAGAATGCAGTGTTCCAACCACGTCAAACAGTACTGTCTGGCACTGCACAATTACCATGATGTTCAGTCCGCTTTTCCTGCTTCACGCATTCACCTGCCGGTTTATGATAAGTTTTTTCCTTCGTCGGGTTCCACTGCCTACACAGGAGTGTTTTGCGGCTGGACCGGCACGATTGCGATTCTTCCGTACATGGAACAGAGTTCACGTTACGATAGTTTTATGGCTGTTGACCCTATGGCAGCCGGATTCACACCGCTTCAGTTGACAGACAAGGTAACCTATCGTTTTGTCGACGACCCGATTTCGACTCTGCTTTGTCCTTCGGATGGGGGTGCTCTCCTAAAAAATCCTGTGCGAAACCTGACCAAGAGAAACATTGTTACTTCCCGCGGCGACGGCATGTGGCAAAGCGAGCAATATTTTGGAAATGAAACTACCAAGGCAGACCTTGTCAATTTAGCATCCGACCGTAAAGTCGACCATAGGTCTATGTTCATCCGCTCCGGCTGGAAAGGCATGAATAGTTGTATTGACGGAACGAGCAACACACTTGCGGTCAGCGAAACAACTACGAGTTTGACGACAGCAAACAATACCGTTCTCGGTGGAGTCCGCAATCATACAGATAGTGCTATGATTAACGCTGATGGAAGAATCCAGTGTATGAATGCGAGAAAAGGCACAATGCTGACCGGAACTATGTCAACCGGGATACAACGCGGGGGCTCATGGACCTTTGGGCATGTTGCCTGGTCCGGCTTCCATACGGTCAATCCGCCGAACTCGCCGAACTGTGCCAGAGGAGTGGATTCTACCGACTGGGGACTTTTTCCGCCGAGCAGTTTTCACTCGGGCGGTGTAAACGTGGGATTTTTCGACGGTTCCGGACGCTTTTTGACCGAGACCATTGACTGCGGTCCAGCGACTGCGATACAGAATCCGACTGCCCTTGACAGTCAATACGGTGTTTTTGGGGCTCTCGGAACTCCTGCCGGCGGTGAAAGTGTCACCCTTTAACCTGCATCAAACAACTGAAAAAAACTATGAAAACGAAGCAGTCCTTTCTAACTCTATTCGTCTGTTCGATGGTGCTCTTGGTTGTCTTCGGATGCAGCAAACAAGAACTCCCCAAAGGAATGCCGAAATTGGTTCCCGTTACTATCGAACTCACGCAGGAGAAAAAGCCCATTGCAGATGCCGAGATTACATTTATTCCGGAAGAATCGATTACTAACTGGTTCGCCGGCGGAATGAGCGATAAGACGGGACGTGTTGTTCCGAAGACACACGGTAAATATCCCGGTCTTGCTCCCGGCAAATTCAAAGTGATTGTCGTCAAATCCGAAATTGACTCCAATGAAACCGTGAAAGACCCTGAGGGAAAATTTCGCCCAATCATCTATCGTTTAGTTGACCCGATTTACACGACTCTGGAAACAACTCCTTTGGAATTGGAAATTGTTGACGGCGGCAATAAGACGTTTTCTTTCGACCTTGGTCCGGCTGTCCGCATCAAGGCAAAATTGCAATATCCGTGATTTGGAGCGGCGGTTCACTGAACCGCCCGCTAAACGAAAAATCAATCGATTTATCTCAACATCTCCAGCAACTGTTCCGGTGCGGCATCTAACACTTCGTTCAATTCTCTTGTGTCCAATTGCTGTAGTTTTTCGGCATACTTGCGGAACATAGAACTCGCATCAGAACCGCTCAAGGTTCGAAACGTCTCTGCCGCGGACGAATAATCACTAGGATTGTAATACGGCACCAGTTGATTTTCCTCAAGTTTCGATTTCAAAGTTGCTATTTTTCCGCAGCGCAGTTCCGGTGAAAGTTTTTTCTGCCGCAATTCCGCCTTTTCATACGACGGAAGCATTTTGAACCATTGATAATAGTTGTACAGCGTCAAAAACAATTCCCCGCTCTGCGGTGAAGATACAATCCTCTCATGGAGTTCGCGAAGTGCCTCTTTTTCACTTTGCGGCAGTTGTGAGAAACTTTTCTCGCTGTGAAATAGTTTGTTATAAAACTGCGCATCGAGATGCTGCACCATTTCAGGTTTAAATTCAATGCCGGTTTTAGAATCGAATTCAAAATGTTCTTCCGGCAGGAAAATCCGCTCTTTGGCAAGCAGATGCAGCAGTTGCAAATCGGGGTCGCTCTTTTGCAGCATCTGATACATATCAAACTTTTCGATAATCGGAAATGCTGTCCGAAACCAATAATTGCGGTCGCCGTTTTCCGCCCCCCAGTGAAAAAGAAAAAACGAAAAGCAAACCGCCGTCAGCAAAACAGCAATGACGCTTTTCGGAAACCGGACTGTGTGCTGTTTTTCCTGTTCTTTTATTTCCGCCTCGGATTGCAAAATCACAACTTCAAGCGTTGTTTTAACGACTTCCTTACTGCCGTCGGCTTTTTCCAGCAAATCCAGATAGTTCCAACTGCTTTCGAGTTGTTCAAGCGTATTGCGAAGCAGCGGCTCTTTCGCTAGACGTTCTTCGACGATTTGCCGCGTTTGCGCATCGAGTTCGCCGTCGAGGTATTCGATAAGAATCGCCTCGTCTGGAGAAAAATCATTTGCAGCGGTAGGGATTTGGTTCATTTGAACGACAATTGTATCAGAACAAAACGGCAATGTAAAGCGTTTCTGCGTTTGGGACTACCTGATTTAACATGATTTTACCCCTTTTAACAATCAGTGGTGAGTGGCGAGTAAAATTGGCAGCCGCCGCCCAATGTAATTGATACAGAACCGGCGGATTTATAATTGCACAAATGACAACACAGCCGTTAAAGTTGGCAATAGCAAAAAGTGCCGCTTTGAGCAGCGAGTGATAAAAATAGCGAAAACGAAAAAACCCTGCGCAATAAAGCACAGGGCTAATATGATTCGTTATAAAACGGAACAACTATTTGCAAACCTTTTCACAAGGTGTGCATGCCTTTTCGCATGGTGTTACCTTTTCACAAGGTGTGCAGGCCTTTTCGCATGGTGTTACCTTTTCACAAGGTGTGCATGCCTTTTCGCATGGTGCTACCTTTTCACAAGGTGTGCATGCCTTTTCGC
>WRCR01000007.1 GCA_009783865.1 Planctomycetaceae bacterium
CGATTTGCATTTCAAGGATGGCACGAAGTTGTTGCGACTGCGCGGTGGTTTGGAAATCCTTCGCCGATTGAAGCGACACTTGTAGTTTCTTGCGGATGATGTCCCGCGTTCGGTCTTTTCGTATGGCAGTATAAAGTTCCTGAAGCGGAGGAAGTATAAACGTTTCCCCAGACGAGGTTGAACTCCAGTCGGCAAAATGTTCTGCACAAAAGTTTCCAGCCCCTTCGAGGAGATAATTGATTCCGTTTTCGTATTTTCCCTCTTTGAAGAGTGCTGTCGCCAGTTCCGAAAAGAACATTTCGGTTCGCCCCATCTGCCAAGGGCGTTCGACACTGGCAAAAATTTTCTCTAATTCACGCGCTTGTTTCACGGCTTGCTCAATGTTCCCATGTTTCAAATCGTACATAGCAAGAGCAAGCATGGCTTCGCATCTATCAAAGACGTTTTTCGTTGTATCTACCAGCGTTTGCAATTCTTCGCGACTTGGTGTCTCGCCGAATCTGAGATTGCCATGTCCCGTCTGGTTCCTGTATATATCCTCCCGTTTTTGCTGTTCTCCCACTTCCATAAGATAGGCGGTAAATTCCTTTTTGATTTCGGGTTCAGCAAGAGCATCAACAAACCCTGTGGTCATTTCGAGAGGGATATACCGGAATAATTGGAGAAATAATTCTTTCCGCATGCCTTCGCAAGTTTTGTTGTCAGGTATTCGGGTAATGAAGTTCAATCCCCTTTCGAGTGTCCCCGTTTTTCGTTTGAGTGCTTCAAGTTCAGAACCCGGTGCATACGGTCGCCCTGGATTTACTCCCATGCCATAGATGACACCGCGTAATGCCTCACGAAAACGGGAGGCACCTGTTTCATAGTGACCATCATAGATTTTGTCGGAAAAATCATCGCTGCATCGGGCGATTAAGTCGTCAAAGAATTCCTGCGGATAGAAATCGTCGGCAGACAAAATACTTCTTCTGCCTTCACCGTGATCGTAAAAACGGTTCAGTTGTTTAAAAAACGAATCGGTCTGAAGCATAAAAGGCATATCAACGAACTTTTTATGTGTCAGTCGAAGCGCAACTTTGGCGGCTTCCTTGTCTCCAATATCTAACAAGGACAGTGTGATGTTTTTGAGCGAATGGACGCGATTACGAAATAATGAACCCTGCGTGTATCGCGGTGTCCGATTGACAACGGCAAGGGCTTCGACAATGACCGGATAGCGTTTCAGAATGTCCCGCTCTTCTTGCGTGAGAACGCTGCACAGTACAAGTTGGTCAATGTCAATGTCGGCTTGGGCGTTGATGCCAACGGCGAGGACGAATAACAAAACGAGACAAGAAATGTAATTGTTCATGATTTTTCTCCTGAACGTTAAGCCGGAGTACCGGCTAAATGCCAGCACCGGCATTTGTTAATACTCCGATGTAAAACATCGCTATGCGGAAAATTAACATTACGATAAACGCCATTATCATACCGTAGAGCAGAAAACCGCCGATGACGGAAACCGTCTTGAGTTGCATCAATCCTTCGGCAAGGTAGCGTCTTGACAGCCGCTGCATTACTTCCGGCAATTCGCCGGTTTGTTCGCCGGTCTCGACAGCCGTGACAAAATCGTTGTCAAACACTGGAAAGATGCCGGTGGACAACGACGAGAATGCTTCCGTTAAATTACCGCCGCATTCAATGGTGTTCACCACATCCGGCATTGCATCTGAAACCGGTGCATAACCGGCGGTGCTGAACGAAAGTTGCAGCGCGCGGCGGACATCCATGCCGGTTCGCATCGTCAGATAAAATGCCCACGTCAATTTCATCAGCGAAAGAAGACGAAATAACCGTCCGATTCGCGGTATTCTGTCGATAAAATGATGTACCAATCTGCTCCACTGTACACTCCGCTTTATCATAATATATGTTATGTATAACGCTGCCGCAACACAGGCGATAAAACAAACGTAGACAATGAAGCCGCGGAAACCGATAAGTCCGAAACCGAGAATATCAACTTCATTGCCGGTTATTTCTCGAATTACGCCCAGCAGAAGAATCACGAGACCGATAATTACCAGCGCGGCAACTAATTCAACGATAGGCAGAAAGAGCGACTTCGTAAAACTGCGGCGGACTTCGAGGAGTTCATCGTAGTAGTCGGCTAATTCGGTGAATGTTTCGGCAAGATGCCCGGACTCTTCGCCGACTTCCACGATGGTCGGAAACACTTCGCCGAGGGCTTTGTGATGCGGTTTCAGGGATTCCGCCAGTGTATTGCCGCACTGCAAGGATTCCGCAACGTCCTTCCAGATTTTCGGATGACGAGTGCGTTCCGCTTCACGCTTGATAGTGTCCAGCAATGACAGACCGGCACTGAGACAAATCCCCATTCGGCGGCAAAATTCGGCGAGTTCTTTGTGGGACATAGTCAACATGGCGCAGGATTAAAATCCTTGCTAATAAAGGAATTGAACATTACATTTTCATTGCGGCGGCAAGAATCTTACTTGTGGACGGACGCATAATTCGCGGGTCAACTTCTTGCCCTTCCAGCAGCGTTTTACGAACATCTTTGCCGCTGATGAAAACCGGCTTTTCGTCTTTGTGATTCTCCATTAAGTCAACCCGTCCGGCACTTTCGTAGTATGCCGCAAAGCCGACTTTCAGCGGCTTGATTCGCAGGTCGCCGTTCAGGTTGTTGAAAATCTCCTGCGCATCGAAGTCGCCCCAGATTGCTGTTCCATCTGCATAAGGCGCATCGGCATGTTTGCGTCCGATAATCAAATCCGTAAATCCGAAGTTTTGCCGATAAATTGCGTGCATCACCGCTTCTTTCGGACCGCCGTAAAACATTTTTATATCCAAGCCCAAGAGAATAACTCTGTCGGGAACACTGCCGCCGACCTTCTTCCAAAGTTCGGCATCGCTGTCGCCCTCACCGAGAGAGCGGTCGGTAATCAACGCTTCATAAGTTCTCATGCGAATCTCGGCATTGACATCATCGCCCTTTGTTTCGCCGACTAGCGGATTCAAACACGCACCGGCGTTATGTCCCTGCCGCAGAAGTTCTTCAAGACCGTACACCAAAGCGTATTCATGCGCTCTATGCAGCGGATTGCGGGTCTGAAAAGCAACTACCCGCTGCCAGTCCTTTGTGTCGAGCAACCGGCGAACGTCGGCTGGAGAAAGAACATACTTGCCGAAAGCAGGATTTTTAATCTGCGGAAACACTTTGATTTCACCGCCGGCGAGATGCGTCTTATCAGCATCTTGATTGAGAACCATGTCGCCGCCGGGATGGTCAGTGCGTTCCGTCAAATAAACGCTTTTCAGGTATTTTTCCTTATCCCAGGGAAATACGCTGCTCACTGTTAATACCGCAACGGTTTCGCCGCTGGAATTAACGACTGCAACATCGGTTTCGCCGCTGCTCGAAATTTGTTTCGCTAATTCGGATGTCAGCGGCAATGCCAGCGGAATTGTCCAAGCGTATAGTTTGCCGCCGTGTTCGATGACGGACTCATCGAGAACCCTGTTGTAAGTTTTTTCGTCCATTGGTCCGGTGAGTGGTGAAAGACCGCCGTCTCCGAAGCGGTAGACGGTTGACAAATCAGCGTCGGACACCGGCAGTTTGATTAAACCGGCGGCTTTTTCTTTCATTTCCGGCAACTTGGTGGACGGAATAGTACAATTAACGGGTTCGGTCAAACCGCCGTGAACAGCAATCAAAGACATATTATAAGTAATGTTAGTAGTGAGGGTTAGCAAATAATAATCATCTATGAAACAGTATAATCTATATTTTTTGCAAGGCAAGAGGAAATAGTGCCGATGTGAGCAGCGAGCGGGCGAGCAGCTAAATACCGGCTGGCGTATTGACACAGCGGAATTCATGCACTACACTGCAACACACGTTGATATTACTGCCGATAGTCCGATGTTCACGCTAATTCACAAAGACAAGCATTGTTCCGCTCGAAGAGGTACTCTCGATACCGTTCACGCCAGCGTAGAACTGCCCGCGTTTATGCCGGTGGGAACACTCGGCACCGTCAAAGGTATTGAAATCGGCTTATTGAAACAAACCGGTTCACAGATGATACTCGGCAACACATACCATCTTTCACTGCGACCGGGCGAAGAAGTCGTCCGAAAATTAGGCGGCTTGCACCGCTTCTGCGGCTGGGAAGGTCCAATCTTAACAGACAGCGGCGGCTTTCAAATCTTTTCACTGGCGCAAATCGCAAAAATTGACGAACACGGTGCGGTCTTCCGCTCTCACATTGACGGCAGCAAAGTGAACTTAACGCCGGAACGTTCCGTGAAGATTCAAGAAGCACTCGGCAGTGATATTGCAATGGTTCTCGACCACGTTGTCGGACTTCCAAATGAACGGCACGTGATAGAAGATGCAATGCTGAGAAGCGTCCGCTGGGCAAAACGCTGCAAAGATGCCGCTGACCATCCGTATCAAAAATTGTTCGCCATCGTTCAAGGCGGACTTGACGAGAAACTGCGAATTCAATGCGCGGATATGTTGACCGAACTTGATTTTGCCGGTTATGCAGTCGGCGGTTTAAGTGTCGGAGAACCGCCGGAAAAAATGTATGAAACACTGAATTGGACGGTGCCGCATCTGCCGGAAAACAAGCCGCGATACCTGATGGGAGTCGGCAAACCTGAAGATATTTTGAACGGTATTCTTCGGGGTATTGATTTGTTTGATTGTGTTATGCCGACCCGCAATGGACGCAATGCGCAGGCATTTACCGACAGCGGAACGCTGCGGCTGCGGAATGCAAAGTATCAGACCGATGACCGTCCGCTTGATGAGAATTGTCCTTGTCCTGCCTGCAAACGCAGCCGCGGTTATATTCGGCATCTTTTTATTTCCGGCGAGATGCTGGGACCTATTCTGCTGACGATTCATAACCTGACGTACTATCAAACGCTTGTCGCCCGAGCAAGGAAAGCAATCGAAGAAGACCGGTTCACGGAATTTTATCGGGATTATATGACGGCGGTTCGTTGAACCGTCCGCTAAACCATAGTTCACTCTCCGAAAATAATTTTCGTTTTCATCATTCGTTCACGGGTTTCGATTTTCATGCGCAGATATTCCATCGGTCTGGCACCTTTGATAGAATTGCACGAACCGCAGAGCAACTGATAGTTTTCATAATAATCGCCGCCGCCTTTTGACGATGGTTGAATGTGGTCAATTACAAGGTTACGTATTTCAAATTCAACACCGCAGGCATTACATTTTCCGTTCTGCTCTTTATACAATCGTTGTTTAACAGATGACGACTTCGGTTCTCTCTTGACATCAGTCCGCACTGGTAACAATTCCGTTGCGACAAAGTCCTTGAAGAGTCCAGCATCGTCACTCAATCTTTCGACCAAAATACCTACGGCTTGTCTTTCGATATCGATGCCAATCCATTTTCGTCCTAACTGCTGGGCAGCAACACAGGTAGTTGCGCAGCCGCAAAACGGGTCCATTACAATATCGCCTTCGTTGGAAGATGCTTTTATGATACGATGTAAAAGAGCAAGCGGTTTCTGTGTGGGATAGCCGGTTTTTTCTCTGCTAAAACTCTTGATGGCAATAGAATCTAAAATGTCGCCGCCGCTGCAATTCCATGTATCTTCGATGGGAATACCTTGTCCCACTGGCTTTTTACCATCCCTGCGGACATAATCTTCAGGATATTCTATGTATTCTTTGTTAAATACAAAATCGCTGCTTTTTGTATAATACAAAATTATATCGTGATTTCTAATAAACTTATTTCCCTTTGTTTTATATCCCGAGACCCAGCCGATACGCCATACAATTTCGTTCCGAAAATTATTCCTGCCGAAGATACCGTCTAACAAACTTTTCAAATAGTGACTCGCTGTCGGGTCGCAATGCAGATACAAACTGCCGGTGTCTTTCAATACACGATGCATTTCGATGATGCGCTGCGCCATGTATGTCAAATACGCCATCATCGCCTTACCGTGAATGCCGCCGACCGTTGCGATATATTTCGCCAATTCAGGATACTTAACGGCAAGTGTATCAAGATAATGCTCGTTGACATCCTGCCACGTCCACATATCTTTGAAACTGACTCCCGCTGCTCTGCTGCCGACAGGGGCAGAGTACATCCGTTTCGTGTTAAACGGCGGGTCGAGGTATATTAGGTCAACTAGTCCGCTGTTCAATCCCGAAAGAACATAGAGATTGTCGTTAGTGTAAAGCGTGTTGTGGAAAATGTGTTTTGTCATACATTCGCGTTTATCGCAGTATCATTGATTCGGCATGAGAACTTCATAATCGCCGACTCCTCCGCCATCGAGACAGCATTCGATAATCCTGCGTCCCATCGGGTCTAGTGTCGCCTGAAGGAACGTTTGCAACTCTTCGTGAAAGAAATCGGTGAGCATTTTAGAACCGGCATCGTATCCTTCGGTCCGGTTTTCAGATTGTTCTTCGACCCGCAGCAGCCAAGTGGGAAACGTCACACCCTCAATCTGCATCGACTTGGGGGTATAACCGAGCAAAGGACAACGTGCCTCTTAAGACGCTCAATCGGAAAACGTGCCGTTCCGCGCCGCGCTAAATACTCTCTGGCTATCCATTGCGGCATAAAACTAACTGCCCAGGCACCAACGTGCTGATTCGGCGTTAAGGTATATTGAACCTTCGGCGTATCGCGAATTTGCCGCAGTAAGATATTAGCATGGTCAACCCGGCAGCCGGTAGCAAAGGGCCAATAAGAACCGACTCCTTCGCTGGAAAGCCCTTCCGAAGTAGTAATGCTCGGATTTGCATAGCCGCGCGGAGCAACAAGCCGCCAAATCCACGCCAATGCCGGCGGCAGAATGTGCAGGTATCCCGCAATTCCATAACTCGGATTAGCGGCGGTACACGGCGGCGTGCGAAGACCAAAATTACGAATCATCACGTCCACGGGCTTATCGACTACCAGCGGCATCAGATGTCGCGGCAATATGACCCGCGGATTCGGACAGGGTTTGCCGGGAGCATCTTCAATGTGGTCCCAAATCAGACAAGTTGACCCCGGAACGGCATTGCAGTTCAGAAACAGCAGCGGTTCCTGCGGGTGAATCGTCAGTGCTTCCAAGTGCGGGTCGGTACCGTAGTGTGTAATGTGGTCAACGCGGACAAACCATGCCTTTTCCGCATCAAACACGGTCAAATAACCCGATGACCCGTTTGATTCTTCATAACACATAGCCATATCGTCCGTAACCGGATGCAGCGTACAAGTTTGATTGAGCGTCAGACGGCGTTCTTCTCCATTCATGACATTCTTTCCGATTTGTATGCGTCCATCTCCCTGCCGATGAACGTGTTCAAGCATTTCGCTTTTTCCTGAACCGCTTGCACCCTCGTGCATGAACGTCGTTACATTATCATACGGCGTGACAACTTGAACCGTCGAACCGTGGAGCGTAATCTGGTCTCCTTCTTCGCCGAAGTTAAGAAGAACGCCGTACACACCTTTTTTCGCACTTGGTCCCGGATACAGATTGTAGGAAAATACCTCGTGAATATCTTCCATTCGATTATGAACTACGACCTGCCGACCGCCGAAATGGGTGTGTCGAAACGGCGGGGCAAGATAGATGATGGCATTGACGAGGAAATTTCGCGGAATCGCTTCCGGCGATAAAAGTCCCTGAAGGTCGGCAAGTGCGCCGAGGAAAAAACCGGCATTGGACGGTGCTATCAGCAGCGCGCCGCGTCCGCTTTCTTCGCCGTGTCCACCGAGAATAAAAGCCATGACGCAAAGATTTTGCTTTTTCAGCCAATCGAATGTTTCCGCCCGCAATACATCGAAGTAAAAACCGAAGCGGTCGGCAAAAGCGCATTTATCGGTCGGCAGTGCATCGCCGACAACAAGGCAGTCCGGGTCTCTCCGCCGCATTTCCGGTTCGCTGTAATTGATTGCAAGTCCGTTTTTGCAGCGGACGACAGTTGCTTCGGTAGTCAGTCCTTTGTTAGGAATGTCATAAGCGACTTCATAGACATCGGCATCGGTATCACCCATTGCTTTTCGGAAAACTTCGTCTCTGTCTTTGGGAAAACAAACCGATTTTGCTTGTTTTAGTATCGAAACAATCTCGGCGGGAAGACGCAGGTTGCTCCAGTCATCGACAATACTGATGGTTCGCATAATATCCTTTGAAAAAGGGACGTAAAGAAGGCGGCAAACTGGCAGTATTATAATAGAACAGCGGTTATTGACAAGCAGGGTTAGAAATCCTTACTAACAGAGATACCGGTGTTGACAATTCCGAAAATTTATGGAAAATGGTATGCTATGAGTAATAATATCAACATACAATTTGTCTTTTTCGACCTCGGCAACGTTCTTCTGCGTTTTTCTCTGGAAGCACTAGGGAAACAATGCAACGCTATGCTCGGTCTGACCAACGAAGTCCTTTTCCGTGCAATTTACGGCGATGGTATGCAGGCACTGGTAGAATGCGGTACTATCACCGAAGAAGAATTTTACGAGGAATTCTGCCGCCGGATAAATCAGCGTCCGCCGTACAAAGAACTGCGGGACGCAATGAACGACATATTTTATATATGCGAAGAAACAATGCCCTTTGTGAAACGTCTGGCGGAAGAAAATTTTCCGCGCGGAATTCTTTCCAACATCGGTAGTCAGCATTGGGATTTCTGCGTAGAAAAATTTCCCGAACTTTTCGCGCTGTTCCCCGACAATCTTGTGAAAAGTTTTGAAGTCGGAGCAGTGAAACCGGCGAAGGAAATTTATCAGCACGCATTTGAAGTCGCTCAAAAAGCAGTTAATGGAATTGAAAAGTCCGAAGTACTTTTCATTGACGACATGCAGCGGAATGTCGACGGTGCGAATGATTTCGGCTTCGATGCCGTTCTTTTCTCCGAACCGGAACTGCTTGCCGAAGAAATTGAAAAACGCCGACTCGGACCGTTTTATTAACATCCGCCGATTAGCATAGATAGTAAAAACGATGCAGTTTGTTTTTTGGACTTTCGTTTGCCTTGGCGTTGCCGTATTTCTTGCGGCAATGGAACTCGTTGTGCCGTCCGGTATGATTTTGTTTCTGGCAGCAGTTGCTCTCATCGGAAGTATTGTATTTGCATTTTATGCGGACGTAACTTTTGGGGCGGTTTATACCGTTTTTCTTTTTGTCGCCGTTCCGTTTTCGCTGTATTACTTCATGATGTGGTGGACGCGGTCGAAAATGGGAAAAATCATTTTGCTCGACACTGAACAAGACCCCGCATTGCAGCCCGATGAGCATACCGTCCTTGTAAAATCGCTCACAGGCAAGACCGGAATTGCAAAAAGTAAAATGATGTTGAGCGGGCTTGTCGAAATTGACGGACAAAATTTCAGCGCAGTCAGCGGCGTTGAAGTTATCGATGCGGGCGAACGGATTCAAGTTGTGAAAGCAGACGGAATCGAAATTATTGTCCGCAAGATTCAGGGGGAAACGGCAAGTGCGGATTATACCATTCCGCCGCAAATTGAAGACCCGTTCAGAGGTTAATTTTGTCAGCGTAGAAAAAAAGTAAGCGGGGGCTAAAGCCGCCCGCCTCTTTGTCAATTCAATTCTAGTGCGTCACCGCATATACCAGAATGTTAGTGCCGATTTCCAATGCCGACTTGTCTTTCAATCCGTAAGCATAAGCATGCGGGAATTGTTCCCAGCCGTTGCCTAAATCGAATCTGCTGTAAATCACGCCCGGCTTGCCTTCAAGCATTATCGCTTCCAGTTCCGGCTTTTCAAGTTGTCCGAAGTCCTCGTAAGTCCGCGGCGTATATTCCGCTTTGGAAATACTAAACTGATTGTTGTAAATCGGATGGTCTATCGGAATCGGTTCAAGATTTTGATTCGGGAACGCCCTTCGGATTTCACGCCGGAACGAAGTATCAAACGATTCACGACCGCAGCAGGCATCGGCAACAAAGATACCGCCTGCCTTCACAAACTGCTGCAAACGAGTAATGTCTTCATTCGACCAAGTGAAATCACGGTGTCCCGTCATATACCAAACCGGATAAGTCAACGCCGCCGGGTCTTTCATTTGAACATTAACCCGTTTGAACTTGACTTCCATTGTCGTATTTTCTTTGGCGAATTTCATCAGGTTGTGAACCGCATCTGGGTCTGGGTCCCAATCGCCTTCGTGAACAATCTGCGCAAAAACGAAGTCGTCCCGCACCGGTGCTTTGTCTTCGTAATAAACCTTTGAAGTGCTTAAGAAACGTCCTAATTGGAAAGTTCCAAGCATATATGTAACGATGTTTGCGCCAACTTGACGGGCAAGGTCTATCGTCATGCGGGTTCCCCGGTCGTGGTCGTGTCCGTCCCAGCCGCAAGTCATATCAGCGTGTGAGAAGATCACGGCATCCCGGCAGCCGATTTCAATGGATTCCAAACTCGGTTCGCCGGAGTACTCTTCACCATCTGCCTTTTTGTATTGGAATTGCTGGTCTAACTTGTAATATGAACTGAAAACGGGATTGTCCGGCAGCATTTTCCGCATAGGTCTTTGCGGGAAAATAATTGACATCTCTTTACGGAAAGAGTCGGCAAAGTCCTTCCAGCCGCAACAGGCATCAGCGATAATAGTACCGCCGTCCAGAACATATCTAGCGACGTTTTCCCGCATCTTATCGCTCAACTCAAAATGGTTATGTCCTGCCATCAACAAGGCAGGCAATTCTCTTGGATCGTATGAGAAGGTAGCTAAGTCGGATTCGACACCGCGGTAATTGATGCCGAGTTTTGAATTCGTCCAATCGAGCAGCGTTTTGATGTCCGCCGGATCAGTCATCCAGTCGCGGTACATACTTTGTTTGCCGTCTTTAACAATGTAGCGGGGCGCGCCGAGTGCCGCTTTTCCGATGAGCGAAGGCGGAGACGGCGGGCGTTTTTTCTCACTTCGGCGAAGCGGAGTTACCGGCAACGGCAACGGGGCGAACCCTTCACCGCCGGTTTGCGTTGAGTTGACCGCTTTCGGCGGCGGACCGCAGTCAATCGGTCCTGTGTTTTCCTCTGCCATGCAGGCATCGGTTGTAAAAGTAGCGACGCTGACACCGGTTAGTGAAGAAACTCCGGCAGCGGCAGTAGTTCCGCCAATTTTCTCTAAAAATTTTCTTCGTGATTGAAGAGCGGTCTCTTGCTCGGAAACATAACGAGTATTGTCCATTGCGGCATCTCCTAAAAAATCGTGGGGGCAGTAGAAAAACCGGCAGTATATCTCCACAACTGTCAGCGGGAGCGTAAAAACAACTCCACATTGTAATCATAACATAGATTTCGGTTATTTCAAGATGTTTTTCTATAAAAAACGGTTTTTTTACAAAAAAATTGAAATTTTTCTCAAAAATCGATAATTTTTGATAAATTTTCCGGTAAGGGCATTATTAAGGGCATGTCGGGAAACGGGATGTAGAAATTTTGTGGAATTTTCACTACTCCCGCCAAAAATCCACACAAAATTTTACACGTCAGCCGTTAAACTGTTCCGCCTTGCATTTGTTTTCCGTTTCCTTTATACTCATAACCGTGAGCAAGGATTCTTTCAACGGAAACTACAGGAGAAAAATTATGATTCCGAAGATGTTTCGTTATGCAGCCGTTTGTGTTGTCGTTCTATCCCTTTTGTTTTCAGGCGGTTTAACAAATGGACAGATGATAGACCGGGTAGTACCGACTCCGCATTACTTTGAAATTTCGATGGCGGAATTCAATCGGGGTGAATTCGTGAAAGCACTCGCCGAATTCAATTACGATTTGAAAAACATGGTCAAGGTTCACGATGTCAACGGCGTTCTGCTTCCTTGGCTTGACGCTCTTTGCTATATGATAATGGCAGGCGAATGTCATTATCAACTCGGACGCTACGATGACGCAATGAAGTTATTCGACAATGCCGTGCAGATTTATCTGAATAATTCCCACTGGCTTGCAAACGTTTCCTGCTCCGCCGTGCCTGTTCCCGTTCAGCGTCCGGCACTGCCGTGGGGTGCCACAACCCGCAAAGGCGAATTAGGAAACTTTCGCAACTGCCGCTTTCAGATATTGCAGCAGCATATGAATCTTATGAATCTGGGCAATCAGGGACAGGGACTGATGCAACAGCAGCAGATGACAACAATTCACGCTCATGAAATTATCAATAAACTGTCGCTGCTCATCAGAAGGCGCGGAGAAATACTCGGACCGCTTGCAAAATACGACAAACTAACGAAGGACATTACACAGATTCTCGGCGGCAGACCTTGTCCGCCGAACCATTTCTCAGGTGTGTGGGTAGATGTACTTTACGGTCTCGCTCTTTCTGCAATGGGCGACGATGAACAAGCCGTCGTGCAACTCGAAAAAGGACTGCTGATGCTCAACCGGATTGACCACCAACTAACGGCGCAGGCATTGAATGAACTCGGTCTCATCGCACTCAGGGCAGGTAAAAATCCTGAAGCACTTGTTTATTTCTTTGAAGCATCTTTAGCGGCTCGATACTTCGATGACTGGGCTTTGCTCGGTGAGACCTTCGTCAATGCCGCTAACGCGCAACGGCTCATTGACAAAACGAAACCGCTGCCCGCTCTTCAAAACGCACTAACGTATTTCCAGAATCTGCGGTTTGCAAGTCCCTTGACCATTCTTCCGATTTGCAACGAACTTGCCGAAGCCGCTATTTTGGCGGGTGACCTTCGGGCTGCACAGAATTACTGCAATCAGGCAAGTAATATAATGGCGAAACGGGCAATCGGCGAAACAGTGCATGCCGCTCGAAGTATGTATCTTCGGGCAATGCTGACTTACATAACGGCATACTCGGAAGCCAAGGCGGGGCGGGAAATCAATCTCAACCCCGGTGATGAGCAACTCGCAACCGCTTTGAATTTCATGCGGCGCGGTTCGCTTTGGCTCCATCAACTTGCATGTCTTGAATCGCTTTTTCAACAGGGAGCAATCACTGCCGCCGGTCCTATCACAACTAAAGCAGCCGACGAACTTTATGAATATCTTCTGCGGGAACCAACCGCAAGCGATTGGGCAACAAGACCGATAGAATGTCTCGCCCACATGATTTTCACACCGCCGGAAGCATATCAGCGTTGGTTTTACGTTGCGTTGCAGCGGGGAGAACGTGAAAAAGCGTTTGACATTTCCGAAAAAGCGAGAACAGCAAAATTCTTTTCTTGGTTCAAATTAGGACCGCGTATGTTGTCGCTCCGGATTCTTTTTGAAGGTGAAAACGTAAATCAGCAATTACTTTTACAGCGGCAATCGCTTTCGCTGGACTTTCAGCGTTTCAGTGAATTGTCGAAACAAGTTGATGCTGTAAAAAAGAAATTAGCACCGCTGCCGCTCATGCCGAAAAACGATGCGGAAACCAGACAGCAAAAAGAGGCGTTATCTCAGTTAGCGGCATTGTCGCAAGAACAGGAAGCAATGCTGCGTCCGATTGCTTTAACGCGAAATAAGGCACCGATAATTTTCCCGCCGGTGTTAACGCTGGAACAAATCCGAAAACGCTTGCCGGAAGGAACGGCAATGCTCGTCTATTTTGAAGCACTGGGCAGATGTTACGGTTTCCTCGTGGACAAAAGCAGTTTAAATATGTGGGAGTTGATTCAGGAGTCCCGCGAACCATCGCTGCAAAAGTTGATATCAGATTTTCTTGACGGTCTCGGCAACAAGGGAGCGAATCAAGCGTTGACTGTCAAGGAATTGACGAAAGAAGGACAAAAATGGGAGGAAACCGGCGCGCTGCTTCAAAAACGGCTTCTCGGTAATGAACAGAGGCAGGCGAATTTTACAGAACTCGTTATCGTTCCAACGGGACCCATCTGGTATGCTCCGTTTGAGGCAATGTGTGTGAAAACGGAAGGCAAATTTCGTCCTTTTATCTCGGCGGGAACATCTTTGTCAATACGTTATGCTCCGACTGCTTCGCTAGGTGTGCCGGATATTACAGGCAATGTGAAAGACAACAGAAGCAGTGAAGCCGCCGAGACGCTGGTAATTTGCGGAAGGTTTCATAACAAGAGCGGCACTTCGCTTGCGTATGATGCGGTCGACAGATACACGAAAGGGGGAATAGCGAATTTAGTTCCGATGGCGGTCTTTCCGATTGATGAAAACTATCGCGATTTTCCCGGAAACACAACGGCATTTGCTTCGCAGTTGAAACGGCTTGTTGTGCTTGATGATATAGTTGCGCCGAAGGGCGACCCGCTCAAGTGGACACCGTTTAATGCTGACAAGAATAAGATACATCATCCGGTTTCAAGTTGGCTGTCTTTGCCGTGGGGCGGACCGCAGTTGGTTGTGCTTCCCGGTTTTCATACGGCTGCGGAGAACGCATTAAAAACGGAAAGAATGCAAGGGGCAATTACCAACGGCGATGATTTATTCTTGTCGGCAATGGTGTTGCAAGCGTGCGGAGCGAAGACGATTTTGTTGAGCCGATGGCGGGTCGGCGGACGTTCAACTTTCGATTTGACGGGGCACTTTTTGAAGAATATTCAAACGATGGGTGCGGCGGAAGCATGGCGGCAGTCGATATTGGATGTTGGAGTTGAGCCGCTGGTTTTGGCGGAAGAGCCGCGGTTGCGTCCCGGTGCGGGCGAAGTTGATGTGCCGTCGGCGAATCACCCGTTCTTTTGGAGTTCGTTTATATTGCTCGACCGCGGCGAAAGACCGCTGAAGGAAGACGACGGTAAGGACACCAAGACGAAACTCGACTAACAAAGTTAACCTCCTTGTCACTTTGATATTTTGATAAAATCCTCTGCAATAATATGCAGCATTTTGACAGAAAAATCAATTTCGGGACGCTACCTAGAACAAGCACTCCTTTTAACCGAAGAATTCCAATGATGAACTTCAACGCAAATTATGACCGCGCCGCTTGGCGGACCTTTCTGGATAAATTTTGCCGAATGATTTTACGCAGCGGAAAATTGACGGACTGGCATACGAATTATACGGTTTGACCGCGGAGGAAATAAAAACAATTGAAAATTTGTACCAAACCAACGTTTTTTGACAAAATCAAATATTACGAAACACCGTGCATCTTTCGTTTCAGTGTTGGTGCCATTGCCAGCGCGATGAGACCGATAACAAACGGTATGAACGCCATCAGCAGGAAGAAGTCGGCGAGTCCGCCGTCCTTGCCGAAGATGATACTTACGCCCTCTCCGCTTCCGAAATAACTTGCCGCGTATCCCGCCAAAATGTACGAGACGCTGCTCGCCAGAAACCACACGCCCATGAACATTGAAGCGTATCGGGCAGGCGAAAGTTTCGTTACCATTGAAAGACCGATAGGCGACAAGCAAAGTTCACCCCACGTGGCGAGAAGGTAACACAACAGCAGCCAGTACGCCGCCGCTTTTCCGCCGGAGAGTTTCGCTTCAAACGCACCGGGAATCATCACTAAAAAACTTGTCGACACAAGGAGCAATCCCAACGCAAACTTCGTCGGCGTACTCGGTTCGATACCGAGTCGGGCAAGGATTCCCCAAAGGAGCATAAAGAGCGGAACAAAAATTACCACGCACATCGCATTCACCGATTGATACCACGTCGCCGGAAAAGTCAAAGGTTCGACACCGGAAACATAGCGAACATCGAATCTCCGCTGCGCAGCGTCCATCGCCAATAAATCGGTTTGAATTTTTGCGCCTTTTTCCTGTTCACTCGCAAGCAAGACGGTAATTGCCTGCAAAATCGCTGTTCGGTGCTTTTCGTTTTCCGCAATTTTTTTGTTCATTGCCTTAACGGTATCGCTTTCGGAAAGACAGTCAACGATAGGGACAAGAATGGGATTTTTCAGTTCTTCCCGAATCTTCTCGGCAACGAGAACCTTGTCAGCGGTGTTTTTGGCGGAAAGTTTCAACTCTTCAATTTTCGCAACAACATTGGCATCGCCTTTTCCCTCTGCCGCCATCTGGTCTAAGTTCGTGAGCAGTGCTTCCACTATCTCCGTGTTATCTTCTTCGACATGTTCCATTAACTTCACGATGGCATCTTGAATCGTCGCATCCTTGCTTGCCCGTAAAACACGTTTGAGTTCGGCGGCAACCTTTTTTAATTCGACAATCTGTTCTTCGAGAGGAATCTCTTCCTCCTTCTTTTTCGCTGATAGGAGACGGATGATGTTAAACCGCTCCAGCCGGTCCGAAAAACTCGGACCTTTCGTCTCCGGGTTTTCGTGACCTATATGCTCGGATAACTGCCGGACTTTGTCTACGATTTGTTTGTATTCGATAAAGTCCTCGTTTTTGAGAAAAAACCACTCTGGAGTTGATTGTTGAACAACCGGCGCAATCGTCCGGTCGGTGTTCGCTTTGGCAAAAATGTTCAGCGAGGAACCGGCTTGCTCAAATGCAATCCAAAACGCAATCACGAAAATCGCCAGAACGGTAATAACGAACATTCGGTCATAGTCCTTTTTGTCCAATGGTCGTGTTTGTTCGTACACCGCCTTTTCGTGAGCGGTCTTTTCTTCGGAAGTCATTTCTTTCTTGGAATCATGTTTTGCCGGCGGATTTCCGATTCCTTTCAAATGCCGTCCGAACATCAGGAAGGAAACGATACCGAAAATCATTCCGAAACCGGCGATGAGAAACCCGTATTGATAGCCGTAGATTTCGGCAATGGTTCCTCCGACAAGCGGCGACAAAAACGCACCGATGTTGATTCCCATGTAGAAAATCATGAAAGCGGAGTCCCGCCGCCGGTCGTCACCCGGGGCATAAAGTTGTCCTACCATCACGGAAATACAAGGTTTGAAAAATCCATTTCCCAGTATCATCAAGCCGAGACCGGCGTAAAACGTCCATAGCGCAACGGGGTCGGTACCGCCTGTTATGTCAATGTTTCCGACTCGGACGAATTCGGTGGCGGCGAGACAAAATTCGCCGAGTGCCATGAGAACTGCTCCGATAACAACGCACATTCGCTGTCCGATAAACCGGTCGGCAATCCAGCCGCCGAGCAGCGGAGCCAAATATACTAGACCGGTGTACCAGCCGTAGAGTTTATATGCGTCAGATTCCGTCCAGCCGAAACCGGCAATCGCACCTGACGAAATGCTGACGAGGTAAAGAACCAGAATCGCCCGCATAGTGTAAAAGGCGAAACGTTCCCATAATTCGGTTGTGAAGAGTACCCAGAGACCGGTCGGATGACCGAATATCTGTTTCACCTGCGGTGAATCAGATTTATAAGTATCACTACTCATGCTTTTTTTAGAACGTTTATGAATGTTGTTGGAAGGGACAAATATATGCGCAGTATAGCAAAATGGGGAAATATGGCAATAGCAAAAAATAGCCCGCCGCTTAATGCGGCTGGGCTAAACTTTGGGCTAAACTTTTTGCCCTTGATTCGTTTCAGGCAAAACGTTACTATCCGCTGAAATTGAGGTATTGTATGAACGCAAAAACAATGAAACGGATTATATCTCTGCTATTGTCAGTTCCGATGTTGTTACTGGTGCTGTTTTTCACCGGCTGCACTTCCTATCGGCAACTGCAACTGGAACAAACTATGCTCTTGCAGGAAAATCAGCGGCTAGAAGACGCTCTCTATATTACTCACGCTCAACTTGTTGACTCAACCCGTGAAAACGAAGCATTGAAAAATAACTTGTCAAATTCACAGTCAAATTCTATCGCTCCGGCAAAATCATACAAAGGAATTACACAGCAGGACGCAACTGATGACGCACCGCTGTTTCCGTCAACAACAATCGAAATACCGCCGGATTCAAAGGAAAAATCGTCAATACCCGACCTCTTGAAAAAAACGCAAATTCCCCGCCGCAGTTTGCCGAAGTCCAACACAGGGATGCCGGAACTGCTTCCGCCCAACGCCGGAGTCAGTATAATTGATAGTACTACCTTCGATGCCGACGGGGACACTGTAAATGTCGGGGATGCGACACCGGTTTGGAAACCAACGCGGCAGGATTAGCCGATTGAGATGGACTTGTTGCCGTAAATCGAGACAGGGAGGAAATGATGCAACTTCGTAATTCAGATAAACTGCGCCGGGCAATGCGGTCACTAGAGGAAACCCTTGTTTATACGCGCTCTGCTGACTTTCAAGGTCTCGGTCTTGAATTCAAAAGTATTTTACAAGCGGCGGTAGTCCAGAACTTTTCGCTGACTTTCAAAGTATGCATGAAAATGCTTGAACATCAACTTGCCGACAAATATGGCAAAGAACACGCCGCCGGGACTTCCGAAGACACACTCATTAGAGCGGCAGCGGTGGAAAACATCATTTCGGATGTTGACAGTTGGCTCGAATATCTTGAATGTGAACATCTGACGCATGCCGGTACGATTCCGCTTCGGACCTTTGAGAAGTCGTCCGCTTTTCTGAAAGATGCCGGTGAACTGCTTGGAACCTGTGCCTTCCGTATTAACAATGAACGCCGTGCCGCATAAGATACACAGATGCCGCCGCATATAATTTTTGAAATGAGCCGAATTACAAAAAAATTCGGCGATAAAACAGTTCTATCTAACATTTCGCTCTCGTTTTTCTACGGAGCGAAAATCGGTGTAGTCGGAGAAAACGGTGCCGGCAAATCCACGCTGCTGAAAATCATGGCGGGCATTGATTCCGACATCGAAGGCGAAACAAAACTGACGAAAGGAATGTCCGTCAAGTATGTCGCTCAAGAACCGGAACTCGATTTAGACGCAACCGTCCGTGAAAACCTTCTCACCGCTGTCAAACCGATTCAAGATAAAATTGACGCATACAACGAAGTTGCCGCCGCAATGGGAGACACTGCCGCTATTGAATCCGGCGAAGTTGACTTCGATGCCCTAATGGAAAAAATGGGCAAACTTCAGGAAGAAATCGACACACTCAACGGCTGGGAACTCGACCGCACTATTGACATTGCCGCCGATGCACTTGTGCTGCCGCCCGATGACGTTCTTGTCAAAACGCTTTCCGGCGGTGAACGAAGAAGAGTTGCTCTATGCATGGCATTGCTGGAAAAGCCCGATTTGCTGCTGCTTGACGAACCGACGAACCATCTCGATGCCGAAACCGTGCAATGGCTTGAAGGAACGCTGCGCGATTACCCCGGCACGGTTATTATCGTGACTCACGACCGGTATTTCCTCGACAATGTCACGAAATGGATACTCGAATTAGACAACACACGCGGACTTCCGTTTGAAGGAAATTACTCATCATGGCTTGCGCAGAAAGCGGAACTGCTGCGTATCACCGAAAAGCAGGAATCGCAGCGGCAGAAAACCTTGAAGCGGGAACTGGATTGGATACAAACCGTGCATCAGGGAAGACGAGTAAAAAATCAAGCAAGAATCGACTCTTACGAAAAGTTGGCATCGCAGCAACTTGTTGAAGACAAAAGCGATACGCTGATTCAAATCGCACCGGGTCCTCGTCTCGGCGATAAAGTTCTGACTTTCAACGGTGTCAACAAGGGCTTTCCGAGAACCGGCGGCACCGCACAGTTAATCACCGATTGCAATTTTAATCTGCCGCGCGGCGCAGTTGCGGGAATTATTGGTCCCAATGGTATCGGCAAGACCACGATGTTCCGAATGATTATCTCGGCTTTCGACCCGCTGGCTTCGGATTGTGTTCCCGACAGCGGCACTATCGAAATCGGCAGCACGGTTCAACTTGCTCATGTTGACCAGCATCGGGACGAATTGAATGACGAAAACACGGTGTTTCAGGAAATCACTGACGGCAAAGACACGGTTGAACTTGGTTCGTTGAAGATGAACAGCCGGGCTTATGTCGCCAGATTCAATTTTCGGGGAACGCAGCAGCAGAAATTAGTCGGACAGTGCAGCGGCGGAGAACGCAACCGTGTTCACTTGGCAAAGTTATTGAAACGCGGCGGCAACCTTTTGCTATTGGATGAACCGACAAACGATTTGGACGTGAATACAATGCGGGTTCTGGAACAGGCAATAATTGATTTTGCCGGCTGTGTAATGGTGATTTCCCACGACCGATTCTTTCTTGACCGGATTTGTACGCATCTTCTCATCTTTGAAGGCAGCGGTAAAACCGTTTGGTTTAACGGCAACTTTGCCGACTATGAAGAGTTAGTTAGAGCGAAAGACCCGCATCGGGCGGAACATCGGCGGAGCAAATATCGGAAGATTGTTTGAAGTGGAAAAAAACGTGAACGACTTTTTTCAGTGAAAACCTATATCTGTGGATTTAAGCAAAAGACAACCTCATTTCCACATCATTTCTTTTGACAAAACAACCTCAGTAGCAACAGATGACATACAATATCAACCTCATTACAATAGACAAAAAGAAATAATGAGGTAATGAGGTTAATGTTGTTATAATGTTTCTTGCTACTGAGGTTGTTTTTAAGAAGAATGAGGTAAAAATGAGGGTTGGAACACGTTTTCTACCGAGCGATGCATTCCCACGGAATGCAAATTGATGCCCTGTAAGAGAGAAACATACAACCACCCCTTCGGACATTGTATAATAGCCCAGAGGTAACGTTATAATTAAGCAGTGGCAATGAAATGGCAATAGAAAACAGTACCCCGCAAGGAGAATTATTGTACAATGAGAACTATCAAAGGCATTGAGTTGGTTATATCTGCGATGGGGCGATGGAAGCCGTCCGATCTTGTGAGAATCGTTGATTTTCAATACGTGTATGATACAATCAATACGGCGTGGAATGTCAATATGGAGGCAGAGTTTCAACGGCGTGATACTACGGCTTCTTGGCCGTCTGCACCTGGTAAGGTATTTGTCATCAGTATGTGTTTTATGAAAGTCCGCCGTTTGCATGTAGATATCCGCAACTCGAAATTTGGAGATCAAAATGGTGATTTTCAAGTTGTCGGTTTTGATGTGACGGATATGAGTGATAGCGGAATGGAAGACCTCAACTTTTATATCGAAGATTATGAAGATGATATGATAGAATTTTATTGCAAGGATATTGTTATCGAATCAGTTCGTGAAGGTTCTTTTTGTACCCACAACACCATTTTAACGTCTCCTTTCGCCCCGAATGAATTTTCATGAACGAATCGGTTTTCCCTTACTCATGCACAAGATGAATGTAGAAAATCTATTAAAAATTGGACACCCAGTTTCGGAGAGTTTAAGTATCGATGAATCGTTTTTTGGACTCTTTGGTGATCCTACAGATAGAAATGTGTTAAACGAACTAATTCAATTTTATCGTGAATGTAACGGGCTGTTTGCTTTTGAATCCGCTTTGTTGATTAGACCAAATAACACAATCAATAACGTGCTTGGCTTATCCGATTGGAACGCAGAAAACATGTGGAAATCGTACTATTTCGAAACAAGTGTAAGTAGAAAATTATGTTTTGCCGAAGATACCTTCGGTTTTCAATTTTGCACGGATGGGCATATCATTGAAGTATTTAATCCTGAAACCGGTCATTTTGAGTTTATGTGTGATTCACTTGAATCATGGGCAGGTATGATTATTGATAATTACTTCTATTATACCGGATACCCTTTGATTCACGAATGGCAAACAATCAATGGAGCAATCCGACCGGGTTTTAGATTGTGTCCAAAACAATTTTTCGTATTGCATGGAGAATATAAAATCGACAATCTTTATGAAATAAAAGATGTTGAGGGAATGCAACTCAGAGGTGATTTATATTCACAAATAAACAAGATACCAGACGGAACAAAGATTGCCGTTAAAATAGAATAAAAGCAGAATTGCAAAGGTACAAACAATGGAAACGAACCAATTTCAATTCACCGCCGAAGAGCAGGCAGAAATCGACGGGTTTTGTAAAAGGTACGGAAGCGATGTAAAAATGGTGGATAAAGAGGGCTATACATTGCTTCATAAAGCGGCAACATACGGCAACAATGTTGTCGTCAAATTTCTCGTTCTCAAAGGTGCAGATGTTAATGAGAAAGTCCAAGACGATTGGACTCCACTCCATGCGGCGGCACTTGGAAAGGGAAACATTGAAGTTGCCAAATTCCTCGTTTCCAAAGGGGCAGAAGTGAATGCGAAAACTACGGACGGCTACACCCCGCTCGACGCGGCAAAATCACGCAAACATAAAGCGATGGTCAAATACCTTAGAAGCGTGGGAGCGGTATAGCCGTGAATTTAAGCAAAAGACAACCTCATTTCCACCTCATTTCTTTTGACAAAACAACCTCAGTAGCAACAGATGACATACAATATCAACCTCATTACCTCATTATAATTGCGAATGACATCATATGAATATCGAATACAACAACCTTTACACACACTTTGTATTTACGACTCTCAATCGCATGCCGGTCATCCTTGAAAAACATCGGCAACGAATTGAAAAATACATTACGGGCATTGTCAAAAACAACGCCTGTTATTTATACGCCATTTATGCCAATCCGAATCATGTCCATTTTCTTGTGTCCCGCTCACCGACAATGGATGAAGAAACTTTGGCAACGATTATCGCGAATAGTTCGGAGCGATTTATTAACGACAATAAACTTTGTGCAGGTTTATTCCATTGGCAACAAACATGTTCGGCATTTTCCGTATCGAAAGCGGATGTAACCAAGGTTTGCAACTATATTGAAAACCAAAAAGAACATCACAGCAAGCAGAGTTATGACGAAGAATATGCAGCGTTCATTAAATTTTACCAGCAAACAATAGACAAAAAGAAATAATGAGGTAATGATGTTAATGTTGTTATAATGTCTCTTGCTGCTACTGAGGTTGTTTTGTAAGAAGAATGAGGGGAAAATGAGGTTTGGAACACGTTTTCTACCGAGCGTTGCATTCCTATGGGATGCGGTTTCTTTGCTCCCTTATAATCTTCACCGAACTTTTTTCTCTCACCTAATTTTTGAACTAACGCGGTACTAGTGCTTTTGGTTCTATCACCGTTGTATCCATTTTTCCAAAGCGATGCGCAGTTTAGCGGGGTCAATCGGCTTCGTTAAATGGTCGTTCATACCGGCATCTAAACTTTTATGATAATCCGTGTTCATCGCATTGGCAGTCATTGCCAAAATCGGAAGGCGGTCAATACCGGGTTTATCCAATGCCCGTATTTCTATAGTCGCTTCTATGCCGTCCATTTCCGGCATTTGAACGTCCATTAGAATCAGGTCGAAATCGTTGTTTTTGACCGCTTCGACGGCTTGCCTTCCGTTATCGACAACGGTCAGGTTAACTCCGAGAATGTTAAGTAATCCTTCGGCAACCAACTGATTGATTTTATTGTCTTCGGCAAGAAGGATTTTTGCGCCGCGAATGTCCGCCGCCTTCTCTTCGGTCACGCGTTTCGCTTCTTTGAGAAAAACATGTTTCAACGTCCGTTTCAATTCTACGGGGTCAATCGGCTTCAGCAGAACACTTGCGACATTCAGACCGGAAGAAAGCCGAATACAATCCTGCCGGTCGTACGCGGACACCATCAAGATATGCATCGGCGGAATTTCGCTGCTTGCGTGTATATTGCGAATGGTTTCGATTCCATCCATCTGCGGCATCCGCCAGTCAATTAAAATCAAATCAAAGGACTGTCCAGCTTTGAAACCATAAGTAAGACGGTCAAGGGCTGTCGGACCGGAATTAACTGCCTCAACTATCATCCCGTTTGCAGTCATCAGTTTCGTCAAGATTTCACAGGAATTTTCGTCGTCGTCAACCACAAGAACCCGCTTGCGGTCTAACAATACCGCAGAAGATTCTTCCGGATTAGCAGCCGCTTTGAAAAATACTGCTGTAAATACAAATTCAGAACCTTCATTCTCTTTGCTGTATACATTGATTTCTCCGTTCATCAGTTCGATTAACCGTTTGACGATTGTCAAACCGAGACCGGTGCCGCCGAATTTACGGGAAATCGAATCTTTCGCCTGAACGAAGGATTCAAATATGGTGTCAATCCGTGATTCCGGAATTCCGATACCGGTGTCATTGACCGTGAACTGCAATGTTATAGATTCATCGAGAACACTGTCGGATTGTACCTTAATAACATTGATGGCAATTCCTCCGATGCTTGTGAACCTAACCGCATTGCTCAACAAGTTGATGAGAATCTGCCGGAGACGAAGCGGGTCGCCGATTAAAAACTCTTCAACTTCGTCTGCGATGCTGACTTTAAATTCGAGTCCCTTTTCAAGAATTTGAATCGAAATTAAATCGGAGACATCGTCAAGCAGTTTTCTTATAGAGAAAGGAATCATTTCCAACTCGACGCGGTTTGCTTCGATTTTTGAAAAATCGAGAATATCGTTGATAATACCGAGAAGATTGTTAGCAGCAGTAGTCGCTTTAGCGAGATAGTCCCGCTGACTGTCCGAAAGGTTGGTCTGCATGCAGAGATAAATCATTCCGATAACGGCATTCATCGGAGTTCTGATTTCGTGACTCATTCGGGCAAGAAATTCGCTCTTGATTTTTACAGCTTCCTCCGCCTTCTCTCTTGCGGCAATCAATCCTTTTTCTGTTTCTTTCAGCGCAGTAATATCGGTCGCCCAAAAAATCAACTCATCTATGTCGTGCGGTCTGAAGGGCAGCACCAGCACCATGAAATCGCGGTACTTATTGTCTTTGCAGAGATAAGTAATACTTTGCTGGAAGAACAATCCTGTACTCTGTATGCTTTTCAATACTTCGCTGCGTTTCATCTCCGGCGGATAGATTTTGTCTGCACGCTCTCCGGTATTGATTCCGAATAAGTCCTTTGTTATTCCATTGACGCGGACGACAACGCCGCCCGACGAAATCAATATCGGGCAGGGAGCGGAATCAACAACCCAGTTGAGTACTTGCTGTTCCAACTGTAATTTGGTCTCAATTTCCTTTCTTCTGATGACAGAAGCGATAATTCCTCCTATGGACTTCATTATGTCACATTCGAATGCATCCCGCATTTGTTCTTCGCGGTAGTTTCCGAAAGTGATGAACCCCAAAAAGTCCTCTTGATTTCGGATGGGAACGGCAAGAATTGAAACGAACTTTCCGGCGAATCCGTTTCGCTCCGGTTCCGGCAGGTCTTTTACAAAACAGTTGACAGTATGTCCCGATTGCAATACCTGCTGAAAAAACGGCAACTGTTCTTTATAGTCATAAAGATTTTTGTATTCTCCGTCCGCCGCCGGTTTTGGATTCGGAGACCATTCATAAAAGAGTTTAGCATAACTTCTACCGTCTGCATCTGCCGTATTTGTCCATATGCCGTAGTGGTCGGCACCCAACGCTTCGCCGAGCAGAAAAAGGACCTCGTTCATACAGCGGTCGAAACCGCTGTCATAACTGTTGAACAGGATACCGATAGAAGTATTGACGGCTTTAAGCAATCTATCTTTCTTATTTAGCGTACGAATGGCAAATTCAATCTCTGTGACATCTTGCAAAGTACCAGATATGTATGTCTCCTGCGGATTGCTGTTCACCGTATTTAATCCGCCGCGGCAGCGAAAATATCGATATTCACTGCCGATTGTCCGAATCCGATAAACGATGTCGAGGCGGGAAATCTTTCCCGAAACTAGTTCCTGAAAATTGCTTTCAATCATCTGCCGGTCGCTTGGATGCACGATTTGCAGCCAGTATTCCATCGGCAGCGGAGACGGCGCGTCACCGTGTCCGAAGTGTTTGAGAACAGTCGGAGGAATATCAAATGCGCGTATGTCAGGCAGGTATTTCCAGCGAATGATTTCCGAATAAATGAATAAATCATTTATTTTATCGCTTAACGGTTCTGCTGAACCGCCGCTAGTCTGCAATTTATGTGATTCCATAGTGAAAAAACTAAAATGTCTAACATATAAACGTCGTCATGCTATCACAGGAAAAGTGAAAAGTCAACGGGACGTAATGATAAATCCCCGCAAAACTTTTATGCACCCCGGCGGTCTGATTTTTTACCCCCATCTTGCAATTCCAAAAAAACATTGTAAAATGGTGAACATACTGGTTGTGATAAGCGATGGAAACGTAATCAGCAATCCGTGTGTTTGCGGGCGTAGCTCAGTTGGTAGAGCACAACGTTGCCAACGTTGTTGTCGACGGTTCGAACCCGTTCGCCCGCTTTTAAGACCTCCGGTTTTTCGACTCGAGGTCTTTTTTTATCACATTTTTATGGTAGAATAAATATCAAATAAATTTTAGGTCGTTTCCCTTTCACTCTTTTACAACTGCTTTCACTGTTATGTCAGACACTGTTGCGTCAGAAGAAAATGTAAATGTATCGGATACCAAACAGAAGTTGGAATTGCAAACCAACATTCAAAAAGTTAGTGCCTGCGAACGGCATATCTGCGTTACCGTTCCTAGAACCGATGTCGAACGATATTTTGCCGACGAATACGGCGGCTTAGTAACCGAAGCGGAAGTTCCCGGTTTCCGAAAAGGAAAAGCACCGCGCCTCTTAGTCGAAAAGCGTTTTCGCCGGGAAGTTGCCGAGCGCGTGAAAAACGCTCTTGTAATCGACGCTCTTTCACAAGTGAACGAAAGCGGTGATATTACGCCCATCAGCGAACCGGACTTCGATTACAACTCGCTGATTCTGCCCGATGCAGGTCCCTTTGTTTTCGAGTTCGACATCGAAGTCCGTCCCGAATTCGCAGTGCCGGAATGGAGAGGTCTCGTAATTGAAAAGCCCGTCCGGGAATTCACAAAAGAAGACGTGGACAAAGCCGTGCAGCGTATTCTTGCGTCCTACGGCGATTTGGAACCAATCGATACACCGGCAGAAAAAGATGACTACATCGTCGCAAAAATTGAATTCAAAGACGGCGATGAAGTATTGAGCGAAATCGAAGAAGAAACCATCAGAATCCGTTCAGTTCTTTCACTGCAAGACGGAACCATCGGCAACTTCAATGAATTGATGATAGGAGCAAAAGCAGGCAATACCATTAAGACGGAATTGACGCTGTCAAAAGATGCGCCCAACGAAGACAATCGCGGCAAAACGGTCACGGCGGTCTTCACTATCAAAGAAGTCAAACGGCTGGTTACACCGGAATTGACCAGCGAATTTCTCGAAAAATTAGGGGACTTCGAGACCGAAGGCGATTTCCGGGACGGAATTTTGGATACACTGAAGCGGCACATGGAACACGAACAGCATCAGAAAACCCGCCGTCAGATAACCGGATTGCTTACCGAGTCCGCTTCTTGGGAGTTGCCGCCGAATTTACTGGCGAAACAGTCGGAACGCGAATTCCGCCGCTCAGTGCTTGAATTGCGGCGCAACGGTTATTCCGATGAGGAAATACTTTCGCAAAAGAATTTCCTGCGTCAAAACAGTGCTATAGAAACCGCTCAAGCATTGAAGGAACACTTTATTTTGGAAAAAATTGCGGAAGTCGAAAACATCGACGCAGCCGAAGAAGATTACGTTTTGGAAATCGAGTTGATTGCCGCTCAAAACAATTCGTCGCCGCGCCGGGTGCGGGCGCAGTTGGAAAAAGCCGGTGAAATGGATATTCTGCGAAACCAAATTATCGAGCGTAAAGTCATCGAACTGATTTCTGAGAACGCTAAATTCAAAGAGACCCCGTTTGAATTTGAAGACAAGGACGAAGAAGCACTCGATTGGGCGGCTGGCGGCTTTCCGAAAATTGCAGAAGCAACAGAAGAGGACTTGAAGGCAGTCAATCGTGAAATTGCCGAGAGGAAAATGATTAACCCCAATGCAAAAGTCACATAATACGGCAGAACTTCAATGGGTTTTTTAGGCGACCTGCGGGTTATCTACAATATGGCGGTCCGTCCAATTCGCGGAAAGACACATGCGGAGCGTATGGACAATTTTTATAGCGGACAAGCGAAGGACTACGATGACTTTCGCCGCCGTCTTTTGCGGGGACGTGAAAACCTCTGGAAGCAGTTGCTGGAAGGCGAACCCTTTGAGGATACCGTTTGGCTTGACATGGGCGGCGGTACAGGTTCAAACCTGCATTTTTTCGGCGATGCTATTGATAAAATCAACAAGGTGTATGTTGTCGATTTAGCGGGTTCGCTCCTTGAAGTTGCTGACCGAAGAATACAGGAAAGCGGCTGGAAAAATGTTGAAACCGCCGAAGCGGATGCAACGACATTTCTGCCGAAAGAAGGAACGGTTGACGCTGTTACCTTTTCTTATTCGCTGACGATGATACCCGATTGGTTCGCGGCAATAGACCACGCTTGGAATTTGCTCAAACCCGGCGGCAGAATCGGCGTTGTCGACTTTTTTGTTTCGCGGAAGCACCCGCAAGAAGGACATGTTAAACACAGTTGGATGAAGCGGTCTTTTTGGCCTGTTTGGTTTAATTGCGATAATGTATTTCCTTCGCCGGACCATTTGCCGTATCTACAACGGAAGTTCGAGACGGTTTTTTTTGAAGAGCGTTTAACGCGATTGCCGATGTTTCCGAATCCGTTTTTCAAGATGCCATACTATCTTTTTGTCGGAAAGAAGAGCGGGGGCTAAAGCCGCCCGCCTCTTCGATTTTAGCCGAACACCAATTTTCTGCATTCATACACGACACTGTGGACATCATATCCGAGGTCAGCAAGCAATTCATTGCGGTCACCGTGTTCGATATAAGAATCAGGAAACGCAATCCGCTTCAGCCGCTTCGTTTCAATTCCTTCATCATTAGCCGCTTCCAACAGAGCAGAACCGAAACCGCCGGCTGACATTCCTTCTTCCAGCGTGATGAGAAATTTTCCTTCCAACAGCAGAGTCAGCAGCGTTTCTTTATCAAGCGGTTTGACAAATCGGGCATTGATAATGCCGGGCTCCAAACGTCCGAGTCCGTCCATGTTTTTCATCAGCGTTTTTCTTACCTCTTCGGCGACCGGCAAAAACGGACCGCAGACGGCGATATATCCTTCTTTTCCTTCGCGGACAATTTCCGACTTTCCGAATTCGACTCTTGCGCAACTGCTGCGTATTGATTCTGCCGATGCTTTCGGATACCGCAGCGCAGTCGGATGCGGGTGACTAACCGCAAACCGCAGCATCGGTTCTACTTCCATTTTGTCCGCCGGTGCCAGCACCGTAAAATTCGGAAACGGACGCAGATACGCCAAATCGAAAACACCGTGATGCGTCGGACCATCAGGACCGGTTAAACCGGCGCGGTCAACCGTGAAGATAACCTGCAAATCCTGCAACGAAATTTCCTGAAAGAGTTGGTCATAACTCCGCTGCAAAAACGTACTGTAAATATCGACTACCGGCAGCAAACCCGACTTTGCCAAACCGGCGGCGAAAGAAACGGCGTGGGATTCGCAGATGCCGACATCGAAAAACCGGTCTGGAAAGGCATCGCGGATTTGTTCCAGCATGTTGCCCTGACACATAGCCGCAGTAATGACGCAAATCCTTTTGTCTTCAAGCATTAGCGAAAAGAGTGTGTCGCGGACGCTTTCCGTAAAAGAAATGTTCGAAGTTATCTCCGGTTGAGAATCCTGTTCCGGCGTATCGGCATTTTCGTTTTGCAGCGGCGGAGGAACAATGTCGTTTTCGGATTCATCCCAAGGAATAGAACGAACCGATATAGTGGAATGGTATTTTCCATTGCCCGGATTCGGAGCGTGATATTCCGTCGGATTTTCTTCGGCGGGTTTATAACCGCGTCCTTTTTCCGTCAAGACGTGCAAGAGTACCGGTTCTTCGGTGCTGCGCGCCATTCGCAGAAACCGCTGCAATCGAGGAATGTTATGTCCGTCAATCGGACCGATATAACGGAAGCCCATTTCTTCGTACATCATTCCGCCGGTCAGACCGGCTTTGACGGCACTCTTGAAACGTCCCAGAAATGAATCGACCGATTGTCCGAAGACGGGCAATCTATCGACTATGCCGTGAAGTTTCTGTTTGAACCGCTGATAAACAGGGTGCAGCCGCAACTTGTCTAACTGAGTTGCAATTCCGCCGACGCGGGGACAAATCGACATCTTATTGTCGTTCAGAATTACCGTTAGATTTTTCTTGAGCCAGCCGGCGTGATTCATTGCTTCAAAGACGTTTCCATTTCCGAAAGCCCCGTCTCCGATGACGGCGACGGTATAACGGCGGTTGGAACCGGCTACCATTTCATCGCCGCAGCATAAGCCGAGAGCGGTGCCGATGCTGACACCGGCGTGACCGGTTTTGAATAAATCATAAGGGCTTTCTTTCGGGTCGGGAAAGCCGGAGAGTCCGCCTTTGGTGCGGATAGTGTGAAAGCGGCTGAACCGTCCGGTCAAAAGTTTGTGCGGATAAATTTGATGTCCGGTATCCCAAATCAGGCGGTCCCAGGAAAAATCAAAGACGGTATGAAGAGCG
>WRCR01000008.1 GCA_009783865.1 Planctomycetaceae bacterium
CGATGTAGGTTCGTTTGCCGAGAAGGACGGTCTTCCGCCCGGCAAATATAAAGTGTATATTACCGGTGCAGTTGAAGTAACCGGTACAACGAAAAGAAAAGAAACAACGGTCGGCGAGGACGGCAAAAGCAGGACGATAGAAGTTGAAGAGGAGATTTTAGCACCGCTGATTGCCGATAAGTATGCTAACCGCGATACAACGCCGCTGGAAGTTGAAGTGCCGGGCGAAAGAGTGTATCATATACAGGTTGAAAAACCGTGATGATTTTGTTATTTTATCAGAACCGTAACCTCTGTTTGAAAGGACAACTATTATGGCGCATCGGCGGCATTTCATGAAACAGACCACACTGGGAATCGGTGCAGGCATCACCATTTTGAACGCAGCGGCTTCGGTGTTCGGAACACCAGTTAACGAAAAGGTCAATCTTGGTTTCATCGGTTGCGGCAGTTATGGCAGGGGCGTTTTACTCAGCGGGTTTCTCAATCGCGATGACGTTAACGTCCTGCATTGCTGCGATGCCATTCGTCCGCGTGTGGAAACCGCCGCTGGTCAAGTTCAACAATCACCGCTCGGAACGAAACCGATACTTTCGTCCGATATGCGGACGGTGCTTGACGACCCGAAGGTCGATGCCGTGGTTTGCGCTTTGCCCGACCATTGGCACGCACTTGCTGCCATTTGGGCTTGTCAAGCCGGAAAGGATATTTATACGGAAAAGCCCGCTTCCCATTCGGCGTGGGAAGGAAGAAAAATGGTCGAAGCCGCCAGAAAGTACAAACGCATTGTTCAACTCGGAACGCAGAACCGCAGCGCGCCTTATAATCTTGCCGCAAAGAAATACATCGAGGAAGGAAAACTCGGCAAAATCCATTTCGTCCGCGTCTATGACATGTGCGGCGGAGGAAATGTCAAAATCGCACCAACGATTCCCGTGCCGGAAGTACTCGATTGGGACCGCTGGCTCGGTCCTGCTCCGATGCGTCCCTACTCACCGACTTATATTGCCGGTTTGTCCACTTGGCCGTTCTTTTGGGACTTTTCGTCCGGCAATATGGCTATGCAAGGTATTCACCAACTCGACTTGGCGCGTATGCTTATTGGCAAGGAATTGCCCAAGACAGCGTATTGTGTCGGCGGACGGTTCAACACCGAAGGTGATGCCGACGCACCTGACACGCAGACGGCGGTGTGGGAATTTGACAACATGGTAATGTCGTTTGACTTGACGCTTTACACGCCGTATATGTTGAGAATTGACTCTGTTGCCCGGAACAGCGATATATTTCCGTATTGGCAGCAATGCGGCACACGGATTGAAATTTACGGGTCAGATGCCTTGATGATAATCGGTCGGATGGGCGGCGGCTGGGAAGTGTTCGTCAGAACAAAAGACCGGCAGCCGGTAGTCGCGGATTCAATGCACGGACGCTATCCAGTTCCGAACCACATGGATAATTTTCTCGCCTGTGTCCGCAGTCGGGAACTGCCGAATGCCGACATTGAAATCGGACACCGCAGTACGCTGCTGGTACACTATGCAACGATTTCGTATCGGCTCGGCGGACAAAAACTCGTCATTGACCCGAAGACCGAAGAGATTATCGACAATCCCGCTGCGATGAAACTCTTCAAACGGGAATACCGCAGTCCTTATGTTGTGCCGGAAAACGTTTAACAGCACATCCCTTTTACCTTTACCTTTTATTATAATGTCGAACACAGTTTTTTCCCGCCGTGACTTTTTAGGTACTGCTGGCACAATCGCTGCCGGTGCGGTTATTGCCGGTGAAACATTTGCTCAAGAGGTTCCGAAGAAGCCGAAGATTAAAATCGGACAAATCGGTACCGGTCACATGCACGCTTCTAAATTCGGGGTGCTTCATAAGTTGCCCGACTTGTTTGAAGTTGTCGGTATCGCAGATGACGACCCTAATCAACGCAGCCGGCACGAGAATAAAGGTATCTATAAAGATGTTCCGTGGATGTCCGTTGAAGAGTTGCTGGCGTATCCCGGACTTCAGGCGGTTGCTGTTGAGGTTGAGGAACATCATCCGCTGCCTGTTGCACTGAAATGCGTCAAAGCGGGAAAACATGTACATATCGACAAACCCGCCGGTGAATCGCTGAAGGATTTCAAAGAAATTCTTGATATTGCGAAGGCAAAAAACCTGACCGTCCAAATGGGATATATGTACCGGACTAATCCCGCGCTGGAGTTTTGTTTCAAGGCGGTGAGAGACGGACTGCTCGGCGACATTTACGATGTTGATGCTGTGATGAACCGCTATGATACGCAGGGATTCCGCAACATCATTAAGACGTTCAGAGGCGGCACACCGTTTATTTTCTCCTGTCACATGATTGATATGGTCGTGACTATACTCGGCGCGCCGACAAAGATTCATCCGTTCAACCGCAGAACCCGTGAAGACGGCGTGCTTGACAACTCGGTTGCCGTGTTTGAATATCCGAAGGATGTTATCGCAACAGTTAGGACTTCCATCAACGAAGTCGAGGGTTTTCAAAAACGTTATCTGACGGTTCGCGGTTCGAAAGGAACGATAGTGATTCAGCCGCTTGAATCGCAGGGTAATATGTCCGGCGGTGTTCTGCAACTTGCTTTGACGAAGGACGAAGGCGGTTTCAAGAAGGGATACCAAACGGTTGAAATGCCGCCGCTCAAAGACCGCTATGAAGGACAATGGGTTGAATTCGCTGACGTGATTAACGGCGATATTGTCAATCTGTACACTTATGAACACGATTACATCGTGCAGAAATGTCTGCTCGAAGTATGCGAGATGTTGTAATACTGTTTCTTTATTTTTACTCTTTTTTGAGAAAGATTTATGTCTATGATTACGAGAAGAAATTTTATCTGGAACTCTTTGGCAGTCGCAAGTGCTGCCGGAGTATTTTCTGTTCCGCAATATATTTCCGCACAGGGAACGAGTCCGAATGAAGTACTCGGCGTTGCGATTGTCGGAGCAGGCGGACGCGCCCGTGTTGTCGGCGATGCCTTTGCGAAAGACAATCGGGTGAAGATTTTATATTTCACCGACCCGGATATTAGCCGTGCAAAGTCAGCGTGTGAGAGTTTCGGAAAGAAACACGGTTATACTCCGGCTGCGCTTCAGGACTTCCGACCGGCTCTCGAAGATAAAAACGTCAATGCGGTTGCCTGCACTTCGTCCAACCATTGGCATGCTCTCTGCACCGTTTGGGCAATGCAGGCAGGCAAACATTGCTATATTGAGAAGCCGATAACTCACAACTTTTTTGAAAACAAAGCGATTGAAGCAGCGGCGAAAAAATATGGTCTCGTTTTTCAAGCGGGAACGCAGTGCCGCTCAACGGAAAATGTCAACGCCGCAGTCGAGTTTATCCGAAAGGGCGGAATCGGTGAAGTCAAACTTTCGAGAGCGGTGACTTACCGCCGAAGGACAGCGATTGGTCCGCTCGGCGACTATCCTGTTCCACAAAGTGTTGACTATGATTTCTGGCTTGGTCCCGCGCAAACAAAACCGCTGACACGCAAAAATTTTCATTATGATTGGCATTGGCAGCGTGAATACGGCAACGGTGATGCCGGTAATATGGGAGCGCATCAACTCGATGTTGCCCGCTGGTTCATCGGTGCAGACAGATACCCGCAGGCGGTGACAACTTACGGCGGACGTATCGGTTATGATGTCGAAACGAAAAATGCCGATTACCGCGACGCAGGCGATGTTGCTAACACGCTTGTTTCGATTTTCGATTACGGCGATAAGTGTCTCGTTTCGGAAGTCCGCGCTTTGGAAACGCCGGTGTTTGCCGTTACGGCTGATAAAAAGATAACGACGAACATGGGTGCTGTTGCTTATGGAACAGAGGGTTATGTTGTTCTTGCTCCGAATGTCCGCCACAACGATTTTGAACACTGCACGGCGTTTAATTTGAAGGGCGAAGTTATCATGGATTCCAGAGATGCCGTGTCGAGACAATACGATGATGTTTATATCACCGGCAGACACACGAAGAATTTTGTTAATGCAATTCTTGCGAACAAACCGGAGACAGCATCGGCAAACATACGGGTCGGTACTCTTTCGTCTCTGCTGACGCATCTTGCGAATCTTTCGTTTTATCTCGGCGAGAGTCATAAAATTTCTGCCGAGGATTTGAAACGGAAAATATCTTCGGTAAAATCGTTGGACGACAATGAGTCAACACTGGCGCGGCTGCTGGAACACATTCAGACCTTCGGCGTGGACTTGAAGAAAACGCCGCTGTCGTGGGGAGAACAACTTAAACTCGATGTCGAAAAGGAAACGATTGCCGGTAAAAGTATTACCGATGAATTTATTACACGCCCATACCGCAAGCCGTTTGTTGTGCCGGCTGCCGCCGATGTTTAGGAAGACAGGATTGACGGGATTTTAAGGAACCGTTGCAGTTTAACCCGGCCGCCATAAGCGGCGGATTAAAATTTTCCGCCTATTGCAATTCCCGAAAAAACGTGATAAAATATATTTGTAATTAAGAATACCCGTCCGGCGTGGTGCCGGATGGATTGAATTCGAGTACGACAACAAACTATAAAGAATCGCTTCGGCGGACGACAAATTTCTACAAGACCAACCGGATAATCGGAGTAGAACATTGTCGGTGTGTCATAAAGTTGCGTTGCTCCCCATAGAGGGAGTGTCGCGTATGACCTGCGGTAAAAAATCAGCATTACGCCTTTCATGTTAAAGTGATGCACCTCTTTGGTCGGAGGGATTTGTTCCGTTTCTTTATAGGCGTGCCGCTCCCGTTCTAGAGTGGTTCTGTTGGCGGATCTCGCCATTTGAAAATTTTCACCATCAAAACTCAACTTTAATGGAGAACTTATGAAAAACAACTATTTTTCCTCTCGTACAGTTCTTTTCTGTACGTTACTTATAGCATTGTGTTTTACTGCTTGCGGCAGAAACACAACAACGGAAGCATATAGGCAAACCGTTATTCGGGAAATTAATGGATATTTGCAAAATGAATCAGATGAGAGAAGAAGATACATCGAATTCGCACACCAGACAGTAACAGTGACATCCGCAACGGTAACAAGTTGTCAAATTGAAACCCTTGACGGCAGCAACAATGCCGGTTATGAAGGTAAAAACGTTTCAAGAGTTACTTACGAAATCACTGCATACTGGGATGGTGTTTTTCATAAACAGGGACATTCTGTTTTAAAAATTGTATCTGATGTGCAAAATGGTAAATCTACCGCCAAGATTATCAAAACCGATGCGGTAGTCAATATAGAAGACCCAAACTTTTGGTATGAAGCGGGATTCGCAGCGGGAGTAATAGGATTTGGATTGTTTTGAATTGCACTAACGAGCGGGAAACTGTGTTTCCCGCTATGCCAAAAGACGTTTTTTATTTTTCTTCAAAACAACGTTTTATTATGAAAGCGGGAAACAATAGTTTCCCGCTCGTTATAAATGCCGTTGCTTGCGCAACGCCGCTCTGATTGAAATGAACAACATTTAGCCGATACTCCGGCTCTTGATGAATCAACTAATTTACTTTTGTGATGATGCTTTCGTCAATTCTCTGAAACGGGCATTGAGGTCGCGCTGGGTGCCGGAATCCCACGGTTCTTTCGACAAGCGTCCTTCGTTAATGAAAATAACGCGGGACGCAACCGCTTCAACTTCCTGCAATATGTGTGTTGAAAGCAGGATTGTTTTTTCTTTTCCGATTTGTTTCAAGGTTTGCCGTACTTCGAAAATTTGATTCGGGTCAAGACCGGCGGTCGGTTCGTCAAGAATCAAGACATCCGGTTCGTGCAGCAGTACTTGCGCCATTCCTACCCGCTGCCGATACCCTTTCGATAGTTTGCCGATGGGTTTTCCATAAACGGCTTGCAGGGAGCAGAGTTCGACAACTTCGGCGATGCGTTCCCGCAATTTTCCTTCGGGTATTCCACGGGACTCACCGAAGAACCGCAGCAGCGAGCGCGGCGACATATCAGGATACAGCGGTCCGTTTTCGGGAAGATAGCCCAGATGCCGTGAGCCGGCGATTCGGTCGGCTGCCATATCATGACCGGCAATTCTGGCGGCACCTTTTGTTGCGGAAAGATAGCCGGTCAACAGTTTCATAGTAGTGCTTTTTCCGGCACCGTTTGGTCCGAGAAACGCAACTACTTCCCCTTTTTCTATACTGAATGAAACGTTGTCAATCGCTGCAAAGTCCCCGTAATACTTCGACAGATTGACTGCCTCTATCATTGCTTGTCCCATTGTTTATTTCTTTCTGATAAGTCCGAACAAGTAACCAAACACATCCTTAAGTGTACCCCAAAGAATATATTTTTCAAGGGGGCGCAGGATTAGAAATTCTTGCTAACAAGGTTACGCCGGTTCAATTCCGAAGAACATGTGCAGCAGTTTCATCACTTCCATTCGGTCTTCCTTGAAATCATTGTTTTCCAAGAGCGACATCAGAAATTTCGGCTCAATGAACAGCGGCAAAGGGTCATCCAAACCGAGTCCGTCCGCCGCCCGCTGCAAAAACAATTTTTCACGCCGACGAAGTTGATGCGCTTTGCATAATTCCTTGAAGACAACCCAAGGATTTTCCAGATTTTTCTGCTGTTTCAGATAAACAGCATCGTAGTAAATTAAACCGCTTATCAAAAGACACAATAACAATAAAAGTAAAAATATAGTTATTGCTTCAGACGTTCTTCTCGAGCCGCTGTTGAAGTGTTCAGACGCACCGCGAAGTTTTTCTACATTAATATCTGATTGAGCAAAAAGAATGCCGTTATTGGTCACAGGAATGGATTGGGCGAGCCGCAGCGACACTCTTTCCCGTCCGACGATTTGCCGCTGGTCTGTTTGTGCCGCTAAATCAGGGAAATAAACAAAACATGAGATAAACATACCGGCAACAGACAAAAAGAGAACAATAGCACAGGATTTTAACCCTTTGCAGACAGAGTTAAACAGTTCTCTTGTTATTCTTTTACTGTTTTCCATGCAGCAGGTCTCTTTTCTAAACTCTCTTTTGCTGTCTCCCGAACCCCTTGGTCTTCGTCTCTGTGAAACGCCTGTACCAGTGTTCCGCGGCTGACTTCCCTTTGTCCATGCGCCAGCAGTTCCGCCGCTTTACGGCGGAGCATAGGTGATTCCCCATGCATCAAAACGTCGCACAGAGCATCTTCCGTTAAAAGAATCAGACCGCCGTATTCCGCACAGAGCAGTGCTTTCGCTTTCTGAACCGGTGTGCCGGTTATCAGAATTGCGGAAATCTCCTCCGGCATTTTTTCGTCAATTTTTCGGACGATTTGCGCTGAAACTCTCCGCTGCTCTTCGGACATTTGGTCGTAGTTGTCGAAGAACCGGCTAATGCTGAATTCCGGCAGCAATTTTCGCACAACCGTTTGCACTTCGACATTCGGACTGTCGATAAACTGAAGTATTCGGGCTGTTGCCCGCGGTGAATCCCGATTTTTGAGTTGAATTAACGCTTCCGCCTGAATTTCGGGGATGCTGCTTTCCGTCTGTCTCCAAATAAACTGGTCCACCGCTTCGCCTTCGACTTTAGAAAGCGATTTCAACACAGCAACGCGGCTGACCGGTTTTCCGAAATGAAACACTTGAAACAACAAACTCTGATATTCCGACGAAGGCAGCCCAAGATTATCCAGCAGTTTAATTAAGCCGATTTGAGATGACTCCGGCAGTTGCGGCAAAACCTCCTGCAACCCTTCTTTCCATGCAGGATTCTCCAACTTTTTTATGTTTTCTACAAATTCACTAGAAGCGAACTTGCAGAATTCATCAAATATGAAAGACAAGAACCCCGCATCTATTCTGCGCTTATAGGCGGCAACCGCAAGCGGCGGCGGCTTCGGAATTTCCAGACAGTAATAAATGAACCGATACAGATTTGTGTCGTCGCCCGTCAGAAGCAAATGCTGAATCCGCGAATAAACTGGTGAAGCAGGGTCAAACACGAACCGCTGAAAGTGTCGCTTCTTTTCTTCAGGTATGTGCTTATACAGAGCCAAAAAAACATAAAGAATAAACGGCGGGTCTTTGCGATGATAATCGCGGACACCTTCGTCCACTACATTCAAAATATCCGGTAATATAATACCGTAAAGCGTCCGCTTGTTTTTCCGTTCATCTAAATCCGCCGTGAATCGTCCTAACAACGTGGTAATAGAAGTTTCTATTGCGGCATTGTCAGTTCCTTCACGCTGGTCCATATAGACCGTCAGCAGAACCGAAATTAATTCGTATAATTGTAAATTTTCGGCTATTTGAAGTGCTTTGCGGCAAAGTTGTTTGTCGTTTCCGACAACAGCACCGCGCAGAGCGGAAACCGTTTTATCATGATTTTCCTTAAAAAGTGCGGTAATTTCGGCATCAAGCGGGGTATACTTGCGAATCAATTCGGAAACAGTGCGCTTGCCCTTGCCGGACATTATTTCTCTGCCCGCCTGCTTTTTGACCTCAATATTAGAGGACTGAACGGCAAGGTCTAACAGACGAGCAGCCGCTTTGTTTTTCGACTTCGCCAACGTCTGAATGGTGATGTCAATACCATTTGTCATAGTCGTTTCCTCACGGGTTAAATATCGGCAAAATGAGCGGAATTAACCGCTCAAAAGGATTACTCCATTGTATTTTATCGAAATGTACTATATTATCATACGTATTGGGAAAAAACTTTTTGTTTTTTTCGGTGTTTGATGACGTGTCCCCCCTTTGTTTCAACATTTTTATGGAGAACACAATGCAAAACAACCGCCGTTCATTTTTGAAAGAAACCGGACTGGGGATTCTCGGTCTGCCTATTATCGGAAGCACCTTTTATCAAAGAGCAACTGCCGCAAGTGTTGCTCCCGCCAAAAAGAAGCCGTTCAAACTCGGAAAGGCGAAGTCCGTCATTCAAATTTGGATGTGGGGCGGTCCTTCGCATTTGGAAACGTTTGACCCAAAACCGGGGGCAGGACGCGATTACTGCGGAGATTGGGATAAACCGCTCAAGACCAATGTACCGAACATTGAAATCAGTCAGTCGCTGCCGAATTTGGCGAAATGTGCAGATTTATACAGCATCATTCGCGGAATGGGACATCGAAACAATCATCACGAACAGGCATCTTACCTGATGCAAACGGGACGTATGCCGGGCGGCGGTCTTGTTTTTCCGGGGGTAGGTGCAGTCATTTCCAAAATCAAGGGATACGACAACAACTATGACCATCCGATTCCGCCGTATGTCGTTTTGACAAATCCGCAGGGGCGGTTCTCGGAATCCGGCTTTTTAGGTCCGAAATACAAGCCGTTTGTCACCGGCGGAGACCCAAGCAAGAATCCGTTCCTCGTTTCCGGCTATGTCGTTGAAGGCATTACCGATGCCCGCCGGGAACAGCGTAAGCGGCTGCAAGAGTCACTGGACACTTTCGGGAAAGCCGTCCGCGACGATAGTTTTATCGAGGAAATGGAAGTCGCAAAACACAATGCGTATAATCTTCTAACCGGTGACGCGGTGAAGATTTTCGACCTCGGACTTGAACCGGAAAAGACCCGTGAAGAATACGGCAAAAACTGGTTCGGTCAATCCTGTTTGATGGCGCGCCGTTTGGTTCAAAACGGTATTCCTTACATTACGATAAACTATCGCGGCTGGGACACCCATAAAAGACATTTTGAGGCATTGACCCGTACACAGCCGCAGTGGGACAAGGGACTTTCGGCGTTGTTGCGGGATTTAGCGGACAAGAAGTTGCTTGATTCAACGATAGTATGGTGGGGCGGCGAGTTCGGCAGAACACCGAAAATCGGCTGGAATTCGCCGTGGTTCGGCGGTCGCGGACACTTCGGTAATTGTTTTAGTGTTGTCTTGGCAGGCGGCGGATTTCGAGGCGGAAGGGTTGTCGGAGAAAGCAATGCGACAGGTGAAGCGGTTGCCAAGCGGCTTGTCGCACCGCAGGATTTACTCGGCAGCATTTACGCAATGCTCGGCATTGACCCAACGGGACCGCTGACGAATAATCAGGGATTTAATGTACCGCTGATGCCGGAACCTTCCGCCGAAGGTTTCCTGCAAGAATTAATGAGTTAATTAGCGAAATAAACGTTTAGCGGGCGGTTCTGCGAACCGCCTCACACATAATCTGCGAACAATTCCTTGCTCGGTCTCGGTATCACCAATTCCGAAACAAGCAGTCCCCGTTGCCGCACCGCTTCAGCCGCTGCCTGTACCGCCGCCGAAACATCAGAAATGCTGCCTGTCATCAACAAGAGTCCTTTGCCGCCAAGTGCCATCGCAATATGCAGCCGGAACAATTTCACATTGGCGGTCTTACCCGCTGTGTCGGCTGCAATCAGCGCGCTGACTCCGCTGAATGTTTCAATCACGCCGAGAGCATCCGCCTCTTCTTCCGACAACACGACGGACTGTGCCATCGCCGGAAAAGTCCCTTCATAAGCGTTCGCAACCGACAAGTGGTCTATAACCGCATCACTGCCGGTTTTCAAGCCGACTTCAATGGCGGATTCAACATCGCTGACACTTCCCGTGAAAACGATAAAGTATTTGCCGGAACAGATTGTCCTCGCCAATAAGATTTCAATCGAAGCGGCTTTGAGCATTTCGTCTTGGACCTGCAAACCGGCACCGATACTCGATAATTCAATAGCCCCTGCTGATATTCCCATTATAATACCTAAACTTTTTCAACGAATACTTGACCACTCTGAACCACATATTGCACAACACAAAACGTGCGTACCGGTTAAATAGCGGCGGATCACCCGCCGCTCGTATTGTATCACCCGACCGTTTTCTTCACAACATCCTTATCGAAATAATTGATTTCCATCGCTGCATCGGTAATGATTTTCTGCGCTGCAATTCCGCTGGAGCGCGGACTTAACAAAAAGACGGCGACTGCCGCCGCTTCTTCCGTTGATACCGCCCGTTTGCGGGGAATAACCTGTTCCGCAAACAAATAACTCTCCGCATAGCCCGGAATACCAGCCGATGCCGAGGTCTTCAAAAGTGACGGCGCAACCGCATTAAACCGAATCTCCGAAAATGCACTGAACGACTTCGTCAAGAACGCAAGCGATGAATCCAACGCCGCCTTAATCGGTGCCATGAAACCGTAATTCTCGCTTGCCATGCGGGTAGTGGAAATCGAAACCGTCACCACCGATGCCGTTCTTTCCAGCAAGCCGGACAATTCATTGCAAATCGAAATCAGCGAAAAACACGAAATATCCAGTGCCTGCAAAAACGCTTTTTTCGGCGTTTTATGAAACGGCTTCATTCCTTCGGAATAGTCCGCAAACGCTATTGAATGAAGAAGTCCCGCATAGCAAACCGGCGGTAATAACCCTTCAATTTCGCAGCGCAATTTCCGTATTTCGTCTTCGCTCTCAACATCGCAGGTGAAAATGTTTTTGCCGGGAAACAACTTTTTAACTTTGTCGGCTGTTGCGTCATCGCGAACAACGAAGTCAACTTCCGCTTCCTCTTCGAGAAGCATCGAAGCAGCCGAAAACGCAACGCTCTTTTTGTTTGCAACGCCGAAAATCAAAAACCGTTTTCCTTTTAGTTGTAGAAAGTTCATTACTTCACACTTTCCTTCAGCGTTTCGATATTCATTATGTTGGAGTTGATAATCTTGCCGTCTTTTCCATAAAGAATCAAAAACGGTGTGTTCTGAATTCCCCAATAGACGGCATTGGAACTGTCCAATCCGCCGGCAGAATGAAGATGCGTCCAGTTAGTTAGTTTGCCAGCCGCTGTTTGAAACGCTTTGGCATCCGAATCAAGATTAACGCCGACAACCTTCAAACCGGTCATCGTGTCAGTAACTGCTTTGATTCCCGCAACTTCCGCTGCATTTCTGCTGTCCCAAAATATAAGAAGAACATAACTGCCGCCGAAAGACGTTATATCAAACGGCTTACCGCCTGCATCCGTTGTCTTGTACGGAACTGCCTGTCCTTCGGAATTCAAACGGCGAATTGCACCCTTTGCTTTTTCCGCAATCGGCTTACCGGCGGCAACTTCGGCAATCTTCGTGTACCATTTTAGCGGTTCAACATTAGAGCGGTCGGACATTTCCTTATTGACGGCAAGTTGCAGCATTGCGTCAATACCGGTCTCCGTTTTTTCGTATTCCTTAACGAGAAGTTCGAGATTAGCCAGCCAAGCGGCGTAGGTCTTCAATGCATCTTTACCGCTCTGCATATCAGTATGAAAGTCAACCATCATTTGTCGGTAGCGGATGTACGCTGTTAATTCATTATTGCTAAGTTTCTGAAATGTCTCGAATATCTCCTGCATAAGTGCCTTGCCTTCGGGAAACGCATCTTCCTGAACCGCTTCCATGATTGTATCCGTCAAGAGCCGAACCCAGAGTTCGCGGTCTTCATTCGTCGGCGATTTAGCAATGATTTTCAACATCACGGCTGTAATATCCTTATATTGCTTTGCCCTGTCTTGAACCGTCGGCAGAGCAGCGGTTAGTGTTTGATACTGTGTTATTAACACCGCCGCCTCATCGTTGACGGGACCCGTCGATTGCAGCACGGCATTTATCGGCATGAACGTTGATGTCATAGTACCTTCATCGTAGGGTTTCGGTAAATCAATCACACGCCAGTTATTGCTGCCGATGCAGACAAGCGTTCCAATAGATACCTGTTTTGCAATTTCTTTTTCGCCGGTTCTAACTCCGACTGCTGCCCAAGTGTTTTCGAGAACCAGCAAATCGGTTTCATTGCCGGAAGTTCCAGCCGGCACAACAGCGGGATGAACATCATTGAGTTGATACCAATGAGCGTTTTCTCCAAGTTGCAATGTTTTGACGGTATTTTCAAAACCGGCTTTGAGCGCGGCAAGTTTTTTCGCAACGGCGGCGTTGTGTTCTTCTCCGAGTGCTAATTTTTTCAGTTCGGCTGTACTCAAAGTAACCCGCAAAAACCGTTGGAGGTCATTTGTTGCAACTGCCCGGATAATTTCTTGTGAAACCTCTTCGGCAGAAATGTTTTTCCACTGGTCAATGACAAAATCGCCGTTGGCATCTATTCCATGTTTTGTACCGCCGGTGTTGAACCAGCGAAATTGGTCGGCGTTGCCGTTGGCATCGGTGTCTATTTCACGATATACTTCGATTCCGTTTTTGAAGTAGGACCACTGGTTGACTCGTCCGCTGCCGTTATAGTCGATAAAAAGTCGCAGCGTCATACCTTGCGGATTGGTAACAATGTATCCTTTGCGTTCGCCGCGTTCAGCGTAAAAGTCGATTTTACAGCGTGTCGCTTCTTCCTCTGTAGGAATGTCAATATCAACTTCCTGGGACGGTTTGAATTTCAGGGACTTTTCGAGCATATCCGGCGGTATTGAATCTTGCGCAAAAACACCGAAAAGCGGCAAAACAAAGAGCGACACGAGAAACGGAATAAATTTTTTCATAGCAAATACTGGCAGTAAATTTAGGTAAATTCAACGATACTGTCGGAAAAGTACATGATTTTACCATACCTCGGAAATTTTGAAAAGGGCAAAAAGTGCCGCCCGTTCTTTCCGTTCATAAAACCGTCTTGATTTTCAGAGTAAAAAGCGTACAATAGTGAAATTGTTGCGCATCGATTGGTCTATTCACATTAACGTCATTATAAGGGAAAGTCAAATGAAAAAGTATGTATGTACCATCTGCGGTTATATTTACGACCCAACTGTAGGAGACCCGGACAGCGGAATTGTTCCCGGCACCGCCTTTGAAGATATTCCCGATAATTGGCTCTGTCCTCTCTGCGGCGTAGGAAAAAGCGACTTTGAACCCGAAGCGGAATAACCAACATGGCTTGGCAGGGAATCTACGACCACGATGCCGTTGCGGAACGTTTTCGGCGCGCCGCAAAGCGGGGACATTTCGCCGGAAGTTATCTCTTTGTCGGTGTATCCGGTATCGGTAAGCGGCATTTCGCTCTTGCACTTGCAAAGGGTTTTCTCTGCAAGAATAACAGCGAAGACGAAATTAACCCCTGCGGTGAATGTGCTTCGTGCAAGTTATTCGGTTCGCCGGAGACCGACCATTTCGCAACAGTGCCGTTTTTATCGCCGCATCCTGATATTTTCTATGTCTGCAAGCCGGAAGACAAAAAAGATTTGCCGCTGGACCTAATCACAGGCGAAAAAGGCAAACAAGGACAAAGCGGACTCTTGTATAAAATTTCCCGGAGTCCGCTCATGGGAAACGGCAAAGTTGCTATCATTGACGATGCCGACACATTCAATCAGGAAGGTGCTAACGCTCTCTTGAAGACGCTGGAAGAACCGCCGGACGACTCGGTCATTATTCTTATCGGTATTTCTGCTGCGAAGCAGTTGCCGACTATTCGGAGCAGATGTCAGATAATTCGTTTTGCTCCGCTTGCGCCGAAAACATTAGCGCGTCTTCTTGAAAAGAACGGCATAGTTGATTCGCTTGAACAGGGAATTACGTTGTCGCGTCAAGCGCAAGGACTCGACCAAGCGAGGGATTTGTTCAACGAACATCTGGACAAGATTCGCGCACCGCTTTTCAAGAGCATCGGTTCTCCCAACATTGATTCTGTTGCGCTTGCGGGGATACTCAAGAACTTTCTCGATGATTCCGTGAAAGACAAAAAGGAAGCGTCCATAAGACGGCGGCTGATACGGATTGTCTTCAATCAAGCGATTGATTATTTTCGTGGAGACATCAAAAAAGCCGTCGCCGAAACAACTGACGTTCAAAACAGCAAGGCAGCGGTTCGTATGCTGTCTTACCGGATTGAACACACGCTTGATGCTTTGGAACACGTTGACCGCAACACGCAACTTGAACTTGTTATCGATGTATGGTCGCAGAATGTTGCAAAAAGCAGCGGCGAATGAATTATTGCCGGATACTCAAACCGTTCACTGAACTCGTATTCAATGCGCCGGTTTCGATGTTGTATTCAATCCTCTGCGCCGGTAATTCACGCTGACCAGACCTTACCCACGCTTTGCCGTCAAATATAATCAAGTTCTTCGCCTGATTGTACTTGATAATCTCCGCTTTGCCGTAAAATGAATTTCCTTCGATGCTTGCGGTGTTGCCCTGTGCCGTCAATTCAAGTGAACCGGTCTTAGCGGCAGCGGAATTCTTATCGGCGTGAATATCCGGCATTTCAACAATTTCCAGCCGCTCACACTGCATATAATAACCGAGACGCGCCGCCGCTGAAATTTGGTCGATGTCGAAAATTTCGTCCCAGCCGCGCACCGGACAATAGATAACCTGAACACGACCGGTTACTTCAGCCCGCTTATGATTGGCATAAAAATTGCCCCGAATGTAATCCTGAAACCAAACACAAAGAAACGATAATTGCCCCGAATTATTTGCACTGGTGTTAATTTTGTCGGAAAACGAGTTATCGCTTTTAAGTGAAGTGGAACGCAGAAAACCCGGTCCGCGGGCAACAAAGTCATCGCTTTTCAAATAAACTCTGACAGCATCGAAACAGCCGCGGTCGTATGATTTCAGTTGCCGATTCTCGTCTAATTGCCGGTTTTCGATACTAACATTAAAGGCGCAGTCAATCATTTCCGCTTCTGCTTCATTATTGCTTTTATCGTCAAATATCTGCACAATCCGATTTAAATGAATCTCCATCAAATCGCAGAACATTTTCTGCTGCTGATAATGCGCCTGTACTCTTCCGCCGTTTCTATCCTGCCGACCCGTAAACCGCATTGTTTGTCCGTTGAATCTCATTGTCTCGTTCCATTCAATCACGAGACGGTTATCTTCTTCCCGTGCATTTGAATTTGCAGATAGCGGCTGCATTTGAACGAGCATGCCGGAGACCGGTATTATCTCGGTTTTTGTTTTATTGAGCGGACTTTTATCCTGCTGTACCGACGTGGTAAAAAGACGACCCGGACTGTCGACACAAATCAAATTTTCGTCACGGAAAATTTCCACTTTCATTGCATTCATCTGGATTCCTCTGCCTTTGAAAATTGCTTCTTGAGAAGGCGGTGTTCCGGTAATGCGTATGATAGTATTCGGTGCAGACGGATTCCAAATATCGATTTCGCTGCCTCTGATGTCAACCAAGCCGGTCGAAGGCAAATCCGCAATTTTTTCAATGATGTGAACACCGCCGCCGAACCAAACCTTTTCCACATAAGTTTCATCAGCGGGTTCTGTCGGTCTTTTCGGACTTTTGTTGTCCGCCATGTGAATGTCCATTATCATACGGTCAGCGGTTACCGCAAACTTTGAACGTGAATCACCGGAATTAAGTCCGATGATGTTCTGTTTGTTTCCATTGTTTGCGGCATTATTGTTCACTGGAGTATTTTGCCGAGATTGAACAGTTGCATTGTTTGCCGCCGACGGCTGCGCCGCTGCAACCTGCGGATTATCCTGCGTAATCGGCGGAAGAACTACCGGCGAAATAAGATTGTTTTGCTGTGGAGCAATTGGCTGCGCTGAAGCAACATAAAGCGGTTTAGTTGGCACGCTTTGCTGTCCTTGATACTGCGGTGCCTGATATTGTACCTGCTGTATCGGATTTTGGGGCGGCAGCGGTTTCGGCTGCGGCAATCGAAGCTGCTGCGTCAACTGCTGCGGAAGCCCGCGGGATTGACTAACCTGATTGCCGTCGCTGCGAAAGAAACATTGAAATTGTTTTACATCGCAAGTTCCGCTTTCGTTTTCAAAATGAACGTTTCCTGCTGCGATTCCTCTGTCCGGTATCAATTCACCGCTGTTCTCAAACGGATTACCGCTGACGAGATTTGATGACTTATTATTCGTTGATTTGGAATTACTGCCGGCATTCTTTTGATTTTCACGGCGGCACCATAAATCGATTTTATCTGCCCTCATACTTCCGGCACCTTCAACAGTAAGTTTGACGCTGCCGGTTAATTGAATCAATACCTGCGATGGGTCGGACTGATACGGCTCAATCTGTATCTGATTCCACGATGCCGCTATCTTCTGCGGCTTGTTGACATCGCCCATGATGCCTTTCAAGGAACCTTTGCCGCCGGAAATCAATGTTCCGAAACTGCCGTCCGGCGGAAGCGTATATTGAAATCCCTTCTCGCCGTAAATATCATAGCGGTTCTGCAAATTGATATGAACCTGCGGCATCGAACCGGGTTTAATGTCGGTCTCAAGCGTAAAAATGTTTTTCGTAATATCATACAAGATGCGGTCGCCTTTCATCACAACGCCGCCGTTGCGGGGACTGATAAGACAAGCCGGTATGTTCGGCAGTCCGCCTTGTGCTAATTGTCCCAAAGCGAGAAATTCAACCGGTTCCAATCCGTCAAGCGGATTATCCTTTTCGGTCTTTACGTCTTCTTTGCTGGCAGGTTGCGGAACAACTTGCGGTGATGTTTTCGGAGCAAAACGAACCTGAACAATTTCGCCGGTAATACTTTCTTTCAGCCCGCTTGTATCAGTCCGTTCAATCACTACTTGTCCGCGAAACTCTGCAAGCCAGTTGGTTTCTTTCGTATTCCTTCCTTTATTAACCGGAATAGCGTTGAGTAAAAATTCCCTTCGGCATTTTATGTTGAGCAGTGTTGCCGAATCGCTTCCGGTTAAAAGCGAAATCTCTTTTTGCGGAAACATATTCCGGGCGGTCAGCGGAATGTATCCCGCGTCTGTTGAAACAACAGCAGCACTTGGAGCAACGGCTGTACTCGAAGCACCAACATCTCTTGCCAACGGTTTGAACGCCGAAGCCGTTTCCGGCTGCGGTACTGAAGCAGGTGCAGAGACCAATCTCGTTTCAGTTTTACGTTCTTTTTTATTCTGTTCTTTCTTTTCGTCAAAACACAGATTCAAATAGTCAAGGTTTTTTAACTGCACACTGTTAAGTGTTTTGGGCGACTTCGGATTTTTCGCATCGGTTTGCAGCAGCGTCAGTTGCAATTCCGTTCCTTTGCCGGTGTTCTGTCCCATTCGGAAAACAACATCATAGACGGTCGAGATAACCGTTGACTGCGGCGAATCCGAAAAGGCAATGTTCTGCGTTTCAATATGCAGGTCGTCATCGGCTTCAGGTTCTTCGAGGTCGCTTTGAATAACAACTTTGCCGTAAAGTTTTCCGCCGGTCATCTTCGGCAGCGGAAATTTGCTGAAATTCAAATCGCCGTCAAATTCAATTTCGGCGTATTCCGGAGTGCGCATTACGACTGCCTGCCGGATACGTTCTTCGGTACTTATTTTCTCGTCTTCCGAAAGAAACAGAATCGTACACGGTTTGAGAACTGCCTTGTTTCCTTTGATTTCCTGATTGAGAAAGAAAATGAGCGTTTCGCCGGAACGCAGCATTTCAACTTTCGGATTGCGTTCCCAAGAACCTTTGGCGAACAATCCGGCATACGGAATCATCTCTTCCCGCGGTTCATCGGTTTGCAATATAACATTCGTATTCTGCTGCGTACCGCTTTTATTAGACGGCAGTACTGCCGGTACGATTGTCCAGCCGTATAAAAAATACAGACCGAGAACAGTCAGAAAAGTAATGAACGTTATAGTGTAACGATGCACGGAATTATATTCTGCTCTAAAGTTTATAGTGTAATGTCATCGCTTGGATTCCATTTTCCTTGACACCTCAATATCATTTCTATTAAGTCGCGGACAGCACCGCTGCCGCCGCTTCTTTTCGTTGTATATTCTGCGGCAACCCGCAATTCGTATGGTGCGTCCAGCACCGCAACTCCTAAACCAACGGCTTCTATTGCCGGCAAGTCGGGAAAATCATCGCCGATGTACGCAATCTCTTTCAGCGTTAAACCGCGTTCCGCCGCAATCTCTTCGACTGCTTTCCGTTTCATGAAAGTACCAGTACGGACTACATCCAGGTGAAGTTCTTCCGCCCGCCGTTCTGCACAAGGACTAACCCGACCGGTTATCAAACCGAAAGCATAGCCCGCTTTGCGCCACAGCCGAATACCGTATCCGTCATGTGTATTAAAACATTTCGATTCGTTTCCTTGTGAGTCGATTTCAATCGCGCCGCTGGTTAGAACGCCGTCCACATCGGACAGTATCATCTTAATCGGCATACATCTCGTTTTTAAGGACATATCAATTATCTCTACGCTGTCATTATTAAATTACGCTGCGATGGAAACTTCACACTCGGCAATGTGTTATCTGCATCACCATCCACACTGGACATCTCCGGGAAGGCGGCGACAACATCCGTTATATCAATGAGACCAACAGGGCAGCCCGCCGTATCAACAACGGGCAGTTCGCTGATGCGTTTTTCGCCCATAACCGCAACGGCTTCCAACATTCTTGTTCCTTGCTTGACGGAAATCGGATTTGCCGTCATTATTTTTTGTATCGGTTCATCAAGTAAATGTTCGTTATGCCGTTCAAACAGCCGGGCAAGGTCGCTGTCCGTAAAAATGCCCGTAAGTTTTTGCTGTTTATCAATTAAAAGGACAGCCCCGCTTCGCCGTCCTTGAATTCCGCGCCGCATAAATACATCGCGGATTGTTTCTTCCTGCGGCGCAACGCGGCACTTTTCCAGCGTCCGAAGATAATCATCGACTATGCTCAACTTTTTCCCTAATGCTCCACCGGGATGAAAGACGGCAAAGTCAGAGTCCTTGAAACGCCGCCGCTCGCTTGCCGTCAATGCAAGTGCATCTCCGAGGGCAAGCATCGCTGCCGTGCTGCAACTCGGTGCTAAACGCAGCGGAGCGGCTTCGGTAATATGTCCCAGCGGTAAAACAATGTCAGCATTGCGTCCCAATGTACTCAATTCCGTTGCCGTCAAAGCGATAATCGGAATACCCGATTTTTTTATCGGCGGCAGTATCTGTGTTATTTCTTCCGTTTCACCGCTCAATGAAAGAATTACCGCTATATCGTTTCCGCCGATTCTTCCTAAATCGCCGTGAATTGCTTCGGCGGGATGAATGAAATGCGCTGGCGTGCCGGTTGAAGCAAAGGTCGCCGCCAATTTCTGTCCAATGAGTCCGGCTTTACCGATGCCGCAAACAATTACATTGCCTTTGCAGAATAAAATCCGGTATACTGCCTGCAAAAACCTATGGTCAATTTGCACGGCAACCGATTCGAGAGTTGCCGCTTCCTGCCGTATTATCTGTTTTGCCAATGTTAAAACATCGGACATTATAACTTCCTTGCTGCTGCCGGTTCGTTGTCAACGTAAAATCAGATACTAACAATTCCGTTGATTATATGCAAGAGCAAAAAGTGCTGGTTAGCGTAGGATTAAAATCCTACGCAAAATCTACAGCGTTGTACTTTCGCCGCCGTTGCGGGAACCGAGTGCACCCCAAACTCCAAACGGAGACGGTCCAATCGCCGTCACGTTGCCGTCAAACTTGTTGGCTGTTCCAATGTTAATTGTGTCCGAAATAAAACGGACGGCTCCGTCGCCGAGAGCGGCATTTACGCCGCCGGAATGATTGCTCGACGGTGCAACCATGTACCCTGCGTTACCGGTTCGGGTACAGGAGGGACCATTCGGGGGAGTAATTGTATTAAACGCTGTGTCGAACCCTGGTCCATTCCATAATGTAGAGTGATAGGCTCGAATTGCTGTTGTTGCGGCAGATGTCGATTGATACATACCGTTAGTACCGACAGTATTCAAACAGGCAGACCTATCGAGCAGATACGACGGAGAAGCCGTTGTTGCCGAGCCGCCATATACCCCCGGATAGTCGGCAAGAATGTCCGATTTGACTTTCCAAGTGGGAACATGAGTAAGAACTGAAGTTGCAAATGGAGTCGTTGGCGAATCTGGCATCTCTCGTTCCGAAAAGAACAACGTGTTGCTGGTACCGTCCGTAATGGCAGCAAAGTTATACCAAGAAAGATAACCGAAACAACCGCGATGATAATTATCCGGTCCACTCCTTGCCGGAGTGGTGCTATCTCTATTGAGCCAGTGGTGTTGGGCATTGTCACCTTCGCAAAGCCGATAATTGGTGCGTGTCGTCCAGTTCGACGGTCTGTTGCCGCTGCCAGCCGATGAGGGACATAAAAAAGCCGTAAGAACCGCAGTTTGGACCGTACCGAGTGTCGTAACTTCTTTATGTTCTGGTTGAGCCATATAGCACGATTTGAGTTCCTCATACTGAGATTCCATTTCCAGATAGGGGAAAATACTCGGAAGGCCGCCGTTATTGTCGGTTTTGACAGAAGTGCGGCACCAAGGGTTGTTATGGTGTCCAGCCGGAAGTGCGTTATGTACGTCGTGGTAATTGTGGGTAGAAAGAGCAAGTTGTTTTAATTTATTCGTACACTGCGCTCTTCTTGCCGCTTCACGGGCGGCTTGCACAGCAGGCAAGAGCAATGCGATTAGAACGCCGATAATGGCGATAACCACGAGAAGTTCGACTAACGTGAACGCTTTTTTGCGTAGGATTTGAAATCCTACGCTAAACGATTCGCTCCCCCCCATCAAACTACTTAAATTTACACTTTTCGTGATAGTAGAAACAATAGCACAGAAGAACATCATAGAACTTTGCATTTGAAAACTCCTTGTGAAAATTGTGAAAAGTTTAACCCAGCCGCTATAAGCGGCGGTTTTAGATAAACACCTGAATATATTATCCTACATTTTCGAAAAATTGCAAGGGATTAGTTCGACCGCAATCGAAAATTGATGCAAATACACCGCTTTTTTACAGCGAAGCAACAATTTCGGTAATCAATTTGCAGCGGTCAGAAATGAGTGACCATTTTCCTTCTGCCAAATCGGTTTTGGTCGCAATCCAGGTTCCGCCGCAAGCGAGAACCGAAGGAAGCGCAAGATACTCGCTCAAATTTGATGCCGATACGCCGCCGGTGGGCATGAACTTCACGCCGGTATGAGAATATGGAGCGGAAAGTGCTTTGAGCATTGTCAGGCCGCCGGCGGCTTCTGCGGGAAAAAATTTCAAAACGGAACAGTTCTTCGACAATGCCGCTTCGATGTCGCTCGGCGTGCAAACTCCCGGAATGAATGCCCAGTTTAACTCGTTTGCTTTTTTCACGGTATCGGGATTGAAACCGGGAGCAACTCCGAATTTTGCACCGGCTTCGACTGCTGCGGTAATGTTTTCGGCAGTCAAGACGGTTCCTGCTCCGACGCACATTTCGGGACGTTTTTCGGCGATAGTTCGAATAACTTCCGCTGCTGCTTTTGTCCGAAAGGTTATTTCGGCAATCGGCAGTCCGCCGACGAGCAGTGCGTCAGCAAGCGGCAGTGCAGCCGCCGGGTCGTCAATCGCAATAACAGGAACGACGCGGTATTTTTGCAGTGTTTCTGTAATCTGGGTTTCTATAATCGTCAACATAGTCATTGTTTTTGTTTGATTTTTTGAGAAAAGACGAATTGTGATAAGCAAATTTAAGTGCCGCAGTTTCAATAACACAGTTATCTCAACGCTGTTATTCTATCACACTTTCAGTACGTTGGCAATGGAAAAAAGTACTCGTTGGGAAGACGACGGATTGCATCAAGCGAAATTTTTAGAGATTTGTTGAAATTTGCCGGATTTTTGATACTATACTTTCAATTGGAAACGAAATATCAATAACTTATTTCAGAAAACGAAGAATGACACACCCGCTTGCCGGAAAACCTGCCCCGAAAAAAATCCTCGCCAATCTTTACGAACTCGACGAAGCATATTACGACAAGCCGGATGTTTCCGACCCGCAACAACTCGTCGCCTTTGGAACCAGTGGGCATCGCGGCACTTCGCTCAATGGAACCTTTACCGAGACGCATATCCTTGCGATTTGTCAGGCAATCTGCGATTACCGCAATGAACGCGGCTATGTCGGTCCGTTGTTTCTCGGTAAGGATACGCACTATCTTTCGCTCTTCGCCGAAGAAACGGCAATCGAAGTTTTCGCTGCCAACGAAGTCACCACGGTTTATCAGAACAACGGTTTTACGCCGACTCCCGTGATTTCCCATGCGATTTTGCGGCATAACTCGAATCATTCTCCGACTCAAGCGGACGGCGTTATTATCACGTCGTCTCACAATCCGCCGACAGACGGCGGTATAAAATACAACGGACCAAACGGCGGTCCCGCTGATACCGATGCTACCGGCTGGATACAAAACCGCGCAAACGAGTATTTAAGAAATGAGAAGCAAGTGCTGAAAGTTGAAAAACTCGAGGTCGGCATATCATTTCTCACCCCTACAGATTTTCGTGATGATTACATTGCCGACCTCGAAAATATCATTGATATGAAAGCGATTGCCGATGCGAAAATCCGAATCGGCGTTGACCCGCTCGGCGGAGCAGGATTTGAATACTGGGAACCGATTGCCGAAAGATATGGACTCGACATCACGGTTGTCAACAAAAACATCGACCCGCAGTTCTCGTTTATGACCGTTGACCACGACGGAAAAATCCGAATGGATTGCAGCAGTCCGTATGCAATGCGGGGACTCATCGGTTTGAAAGATAAGTTCGACATTGCGTTTGCGAATGACCCCGACACAGACCGGCACGGTATCGTTGTACCGTCAGTCGGTTTGATGAATCCGAATCACTATCTTGCGGTTGCGATTCAATATCTCTTCACGCATCGTCCGAAGTGGTCTGCGTCTCTGGGTGTCGGCAAGACGCTTGTTTCCAGCGGTATCATCGATAAAGTTGCCGCCGATTTAGGGCGCAAAATCGTTGAAGTACCGGTAGGCTTCAAGTGGTTCGTTGACGGACTTTATAACGGAACACTTGGCTTCGGCGGTGAAGAAAGTGCGGGTGCAAGTTTCCTGCGTTTCGATGGAACGGTTTGGTCAACGGACAAGGACGGCATTATTCTCAATCTGCTTGCTGCCGAGATTTTGGCGAAGACCGGCAAAGACCCCGGAGTGTTGTATCAGGAAATCGAACAGCGGTTCGGAAAAACGTATTACACGCGGATTGACCGTCCGATGGCGACGGAGAAAAAGTCGGCTTTCAAAAAGTTGACACCGGAGAAGGTCTCGGCGCAGAAATTGGCAGGCGATAACATTACCGCAAAATTGACCAACGCTCCCGGCAACGGCGAATCAATCGGCGGTTTGAAAGTCGTTTCGGACGGCGGCTGGTTTGCTGCCCGACCATCAGGAACGGAAAACGTCTATAAGATGTACGCCGAGTCCTTCAAGAGCGAAGAACATTTACAGCAGATATTGAACGAAGCGGAAGAGATTGTCAACACGGCATTAGCGTAGGGGGTAAAAGTAAAATGAAAAAGTATTTATTTAGCATCTTTTTCGTTTGGATGGTTGTCTTTACCGGAATGACAATCGCTGAAGAACCGGCGGCATCACCCGCGACTGTTTCCCCGGTGACAAAATCGTTTTTTGCCGAGAGTAGTGCCTCTGTCGACAAACAATGGATCGGACTTTATCGTAAAAAACAACTGACTGTCAAAACGGAATATCCGACTCTTCGGCGTTTGGCTGCGCAAAAAATCGCCATTCATCATCAGACAACAATGCAGTCCGTTTGGGGAAAGGAATCGCAACCGATTTACGCTTGGCTGGAAAAGCACCCGGTGTTCCTCGAAAACTTTCTTCTTGCTCTCGACGGAAAGAATGACGACATTCCCGCAGCGATGCAGATAGTCAAACATTTGGTAACAAAATATCCGAATCAAGTTGAAGAGTATCCCGACTTGACCATTGCCATCGCAGTCGTGTGGGACCAACCGGAAATGATGGGCAGAGGCAGTCAGCGGCAGTTTAATGCGGCGGACCCTCCAGACCCTGCTAATTACGAAGACCTTTTTCTTTATTACACTCACGCAAAAAGTCCATATAAGTTTCGGATGCAAACACTTCCTTGGGAGGTGCTGTGCTATGTCGTTTCACATAAAACGTCGGACGCTGAACGCCGATGGGCGTTTGCGACTTATGGAAACAACATCAAAAAACTCGGGGAGAAATATCATGATGTCCCCTATAAAACCGGAAATCCGCCGCCGCTTGCCGAAAAACCATATACGCTTTCAAATATGAAACAATACGGCGGTGTCTGTACTTGTCGGGCGGACTTCGCGCTCGCCCTTTGCCGCACACTGACGGTTCCCGCGTTCTATGGGGGTGCTGGTTTTCCAAAATATTACGGGGGACATTCCTGGATAATGTGGCTGGAACTACATGATATCCAATCCAACTCCTTTAGATTCACATTCGAGAATTGCGGGCGTTACTCTAACAGAAAAGATTACGTTTCCCAATATAAAAGTCCGCACACGAAACAGGAGGAAAACGACGGCACAATTCTTCTCCGTTTTTATCGGCTTGGAGTTAACATCTCTGCGGCGCGGCATTCCGAGATTCTGACACTTATGTATCCCATGATAGTCGATAGAATGCAGCCGAGTTTCCAAGAACAACTCAAACTGCTCTTGGATATCAACGCTGTTTCGCCGGGGTCACCTTATGTGTGGAAGGAAATTGCAAAATTCAGCCGCGAAAATCAGTTCACGAAAAGGGATGTTCCGAAGATTTTACAACTGTATTCGCAACTCTTAAACGAATTTGCCGATTCGCCGAACTATTTGCCGCCGCTTGTGTCTGATTTACTTTCCGCTTCTGAAATCAAAGACCAGCGGGAAAAACTTTACGCCCGATTGTTTGCGCAGTTGGATGCCAAAAAGCGTCCCGACCTTATTCTTGCGGCAGTACGGGATTTCGCACGTGCGGAGTTAGACGGCAATAATGAAGATATCGCATTGAAAAATCTTGCTAATGCTGCACTGAAGTATTATGAAGAGGCATCTCTAATTGCTCCTGTTTTGAATATGATTGAACAAATTGTCGAAAATGGCAAGAAAGAGAACCAGAATAAAATTTCAGTATTCTACACCCGATTTCTCGACCTCGTTTTGAAAAAGACAAGTTTGCCGAAGGATTATCGGCTCGACATGCTCAAGCGTGCCAATGCCTGTTTTGGAAAATACAACCAATCCGACCTGCAAGCCAGAGCCAAAAGTGAAATCCAAAAACTGGAACAAGCGCAGCCGAAGTGACCCGCCGCTCGTATTTTTTGCAATCTTTCGATTGCGGCTTTGTTCGGGAAAAACGAACTAATGACTATTTTTTCGGAACCGGAACGGTCTCAAATTCGGTTTGCATTTCTTTGCCATCCCGAAGATATTTAAGTTGGATTTTTTCGCCGGTATAGCATTTTCGTATGAGCATTGCGAGTTCCAAACAAGAACGAATCTCCTGTCCGTTCAATGATATAATTTTATCACCGGCTTTCAGTCCCGCTTTTTCGGCAGGTGAACCGGCGGCAACACCGTCGAGTATTGCTTCGCCGATAAAAACCCGATTGTCTTTGAGACCAAAACCGCTGTATCCGGCTTCGAGATCTTTGCCTTCTTTCAATTTCGGCAGGGCGATTTGAAAAATATCCTCAAGCGAAATACCCAAACCGACACCGGCATCGTACAATTCCGCGCCGGCAGCGACATCGTTGGAAGTCATCGACAGCGGCACTGCAAGCGCGATAAATTGTCCATTGCCGTCAACGATTGCTCCGCCGTAATTGTTGGGACCGATTGCCGCATCGGTTTGAACGGCTTTGCCCCAAATCCGGTCTTTGCCGCTGATGATTCCAAGGGCAATGTTCGGTTCTCCCGGCGAAAGAGCCGTGCCGACAACTATGCAGCGTTCGCCAACTTTCAAGGAATTCTTACTGCGGTAATTCAACGGCGGAGTTATCGCGGCTGCAAGCGGCGAAGCGGCATCAAGCGGTTCGGTCTTCAGTAAGGCAAGCATTCGGTTTCGGTCGGTTGCAATGATTTTCGCAACTTTCTTTGTGTTGTCCGAAAAGCGCAATAGAACGGAAGACGGATTATGCAAAAAGTTAAAAGCCGCCGTTATGACGAAGCCGTCTTTGTCCAGCAGGATGCCGGTCGAGGTTCCTTCGTTGGCGAATTCGCTTCCTACTTTTTCATGCCCGCCGATGGTTTCGATGCGGACTAGCCGCGGTGATACTGCGGCGGCGGCGCTGCGGATATTTTCCGTATCGTCAGCAAGCAGCAAAAGCGGCGGAAGAAGACAAAAGATAAAACAAGCAATGCGGTACATTGTGGAAAACATTATATGACTTCAATATATCGAAAAGGACATTTTACTCTATTAGCAGAGTTTGTTCCACAGCCCGATTGCAAGTTTTTTAGCGAACAATTCTGAAGTTGCAGCGTATTAGCATCAGGTATTTACCAGAATTTAATTTACAGACGTTAAAATGAGAGTCACAATTTCCCAAATAGCCGAAAAATTCCTCAAATTATTGGAGTTCATAAAACTTGCAATCGGTCTGGGAAGAAGGTATTCTTTTTCGCAATTTATTTGCTAAATTTACCTGTAAAATCTCTGTCGAAACAATGAAAACAATAGTACTATGTTTGACGAATCTGATATACTCCGCCGCGGAATGGAGTTAATGAAAAAAAAGGACTACGAACAGGCGATTGATGCCTTCAACGCCGCCATCAAAGCAAATTCGAAGTACGTTGAAGCGTATTACTGCCGCGGAAATGCTTACGAAGCACAAGGACGCTTCGAACAGGCACTCGAAAGTTATGCTGCCGTTTTGGAGTTTGCTCCGAAAGAAGCCGCAGCACATTTCAACCGCGCCTGTTGTTTTCGGAAAAAAGGTCTTAACGAATCTGCGATTGCTGAATTCATCATGGCAATCGAACTTAAACCGGACTACGGTAAAGCATATTACAATCGCGGAGCGGTATATTTTTCATTGGGCGACATTGACAAAGCACTTGCGGACTATTCCAAAGCCGCAGAACTGATGCCGACTGACCCTGACCCGCTGGTTGCCCGCGGACTGGTGTATATCGTAAAAAGAGAACCCGAAAAAGCATTGGCGGATTACGATGCTGCCTTAGCCGTTGCTCCGGATCATTTCCGCGCCCGCGGCAACCGCGGCAATGTACTCGAAACATTAGGACGCAACGAAGAAGCATTGAACGAATATACGCGGGTTATAGAACTGGCACCGTCCGATTACAAAGCGTTTATGAACCGCGGCTTTATTTATTCCAAGATGAACGAACCGGAAAAAGCGTTAGTTGACTATACAAGAGCAATCGACCTAAATCCGAAATATGCTAAAGCGTATTGCAGCCGCGGAGCGGTCTATGCCCTGTTGCGGCACTCTCAAAAAGCATTGGATGACTACGAGGAAGCGATCCGGCTTGAACCGCAAAATATTGAAACATACGTAAGCCGCGGTCAGGCAAAGTCGGCAATGAACAACCAAATCGGCGCGTTGGAGGACTTCAATTATGTTCTCACCAAATTTCCGGACAATGTTAAGGCATTGCTCAACCGTGCCGCTCTTCACGGCAAACTCGGCAATACGGAACTCGCTATTCAGGACTACACATCGGCATTACAGTATTCTCCGAACACCGTTACTGCCTATTGTTCCCGCGGCGTTTTGTACACTAAAATCGGACAAGTTGATGCAGCAGTTGCCGATTACAAAAAGGCGGCGGAATTAGACCCGAATCACGTAAACGCTTTTTTGAACCTCGGAATTTTGGAACGAACACTGGGACAATTCAAACCGGCAATTCTGCATCTGTCGCAGGCGATAAAATTGAATCCGAAGTCCGCAGCGGCGTATCAGCATCGGGCTGTTGCTTTCAACATGATAGGCGATAAAGCCAAGGCGGAACAGGATTTAGCAAAAGCGAAAGAACTCAGCGGGGGCTAAAGCGGCGGACTTTAAGTCCGCCGCCTAGAGCGCATCAATATTTGCTCTGGTGTTTTCTATTTTTAGCGTATCCGGTATGTCTGAAGTAATATCAGACACTCCTTCGGCAAGAACGTGTCACATGATTCGCCAAGTTTGTTCCAAAGTTCATCAACCTTTCGCAACTTTGCCTTGCGTACCAA
>WRCR01000009.1 GCA_009783865.1 Planctomycetaceae bacterium
AATTTCAAGCGTCGGCTTCTTCGGAATGAACGATTCGGTCGATGTCCACCAGCGCACACCGACTGCGTCTTCGAGAAAAGTGTTGACCGCATAGAGGGTTCCCCGCTGCGGATGTCCGGTGAAAACAATGTTCTTGCCGACGGTCTTGATAACAATGCCGTCGTAAGGGATTTTCGCAAGGTCGAGATTTGGAAGCAATTCCTTCAATCGTTTGGAGTTGCCGATGACGAGTTGCGGTTTTGCCGCGTCAACTTCGGTCTCTTTTGCGATGGTGAAGTCAGCACCGGTAACAGCATCGAGATGCAGTTTGAGTTCTTTAGCGGCGGTTTGTTCTACCGCTGCTGCTTCGGCAGGCAGGACGATGGTGTACTCCGTTTTACCGTCTTTCGACAGCGTAAGTGTTTCAGATGCCGAAACGGCAAGTGGCAAACAAAGCACGGCGAGAATGAACAGAATATATTTCATGGCAAGAGTTGGTAAAAAGGATTGAAAACGAATAAACGTTAGCGTAGGATTTTAATCCTACTCAAATAGAAAGTCAACTAAAACGACCATTCCGTTCCATCAGGGCGGTCAGTCAAAGTTACTCCGAATGACAACAAGTCGTTCCTTATCTTGTCCGCCGTTGCAAAGTCCTTGTTCTTGCGGGCGGTCTGCCGCAGTTCAATAAGCAGCGTCAGCAGTTTGCCGACTAATTCGTTGTCTCCGTCATGCGCCGACACAGTCGGCGGCTCTCGGAATAAACCAAGCGTCATTGACACTTCACGCAGAATGAGTGCGCCCTTCATGAGAGCGTCTTTATCACTGCCGCTCTTATCGCCGTCTTCAAGTTTTGCATCGTCAATAAATTTATTCAGCGTCCGCAGAAAATCAAAAAGAACACCGACCGCACCGCCCGTGTTAAAATCATCGTCCATAAATTCGAGGAATTTATTCCGCAAGTCCGCACCGATTGTCGTCTGCTCCAAATCTTTTCGACCCCCTGGAGCGTCAAGTTGATAAAAACTTTGTCCTGTTATTTTTTCAAAACGTTTGAAGAACCGATAGAACGTTTCGAGTCCTTTGCCGACTTCTTCAATCCGCTCTATGCTGAAATCAATCGGACGGCGGTAATGAGTCGAAAGAAGGAAAAACCGAATGGTCTCCGGCGCGAACTGCTTCAACATATCGCTGAATGCACTCGCTCCTTTGGACTTGCTGATTTTTCCGGCTTCCTGCGAAGCGAGGTTCGCTGACACAGTCAGCGGCTCTCCTTCTGCCGTCTGCCGTCTGCCGTCTGTCGTCTTCCTTCCGCCGAGTTTGCCAACTTCACTGGATGCCTGCATTAAACCGTTGTGCATCCAGAAACTGCACATCGGTTTGCCGAACCTCGCTTCACTTTGTGCAACTTCGTTCTCGTGATGCGGAAAAACTAAATCGAGTCCGCAGCCGTGAATGTCAAAGGTCTCTCCGAGTATTTCGCTGCTCATCACGGAACATTCGATATGCCAGCCCGGTCTGCCTTGTCCCCAAGGGGATTCCCAAAACGGTTCATTCGGTTTAGCCGACTTCCAAAGAGCAAAGTCAAACGGCGTATGTTTTTTCGCAGCAGTACTGCCGCCTTCGCCGGTTAGTTGCTCCACAGAACGGTGCGAAAGTTTGCCGTATTCCGAAAACTTTCCGACATCGTAATACACATCGCCTTCGGACTCGTAAGCAAATCCCTTGTCGATTAGATTCTGTATGAAGTCAATGATATGAGGAATGTAATCGGAAACCTTCGGAAAAGCATAGACCGACTCTTTGACGTTCATGGCTTCTAGGTTCGCCCAATAATCGGCAGTCATCTCGTCCGCAAGCGCAGCAGAGGTCATCTTGCGGGCATTGGCTTCGGCGATGATTTTGTCGTCAACATCTGTGATGTTGATGACAAATTTCACATCATAACCGTTGTAAGCAAGATAGCGTTTGACGGCATCGAAAATCACGGGACCAACCATGTGTCCGATGTGCGACGGTTTATAAACCGTCGGACCGCAAAGATATATCCCGACTTTGCCCTCTTCAACGGGCTTGAATTCTTCTTTTGTTTTTGAAAGTGTGTTGTAAATACGTATCATTTCAATTAGTTATGTTTCTTGTCTGTGTTGTTTATAGTAAGCAATCAAACCGTTAGTTGACGAGTCATGTGAAGTTATCGTTTCGTTATTGAGCAATTCCGGCAGGACTTTACCCGCTAACTGTTTTCCGAGTTCAACGCCCATCTGGTCAAACGAATTGACGTTCCAAATGATTCCCTGCACGAAAATCTTGTGTTCATAGAGCGCAATCAATGCCCCCAATGTTTTCGGGTTCAACATTTCAAAGAAGAACGAATTAGTCGGGCGGTTGCCGCTGAACACATTTGACGGTGCAAGGCGTGCTGCTTCGGCACTATCAAGACCTGACGCTAACAATTCCCGCGCTGCTTCTTCAAGTGTTTTGCCTTTCATCAATGCTTCGGTTTGCGCTAGAAAGTTTGCCAGCAGTTTCAGGTGATGGTCGCCGAGCGGGTTCTGCGATTTAACCGGCGCAAGGAAATCGCAAGGTATCAACTTCGTTCCCTGATGTATGAGTTGATAAAAAGCGTGCTGCCCGTTTGTGCCGGGTTCGCCCCAGATAACCGGTCCGGTGGAATAATCAACACTTTGATTGTCCTTCGTGACGCTCTTGCCGTTGCTTTCCATATCGCCCTGCTGAAAATACGCCGCAAAACGATGCATATATTGGTCATACGGAAGTATCGCCTGCGTATCCGCATCCCAGAAGTTGTTGTACCAAATGCCTAGCAACGCCATTATAACGGGTATATTCTTTTCAAACGGAGCCGTTCTGAAATGTTTGTCCGCCTCAAAAGCACCGGTCAGCAACTCCTCGAAATTTTCATAACCGATTGCTAACACTATCGACAATCCTATTGCCGACCAAAGCGAATAGCGACCGCCGACCCAGTCCCACAACTCGAACATGTTTTCCGGGTCAATGCCGAACTCTTCGACTTTTTTCCGGTTTGTCGAAAGGGCTACAAAGTGTTTCGCAACGTCAACGTTGTCGCCGAGAAAGTCCCGCAGCCATCTTTTTGCCGATTCCGCATTGGTCATCGTTTCCTGCGTGGTGAACGTTTTGGAGGCAACGATAAACAAAGTTGTTTCGGGTTCAAGGTATTTGAGTGTTTCAATGATGTGCGTTCCATCCACGTTGGAAACGAAATGAACATTCAGCAGCGTCTTGTAGGGCTTCAACGCTTCGGTCACCATCACGGGACCTAAATCGCTGCCGCCGATGCCGATGTTCACAACATCGGTAATGGGTTCGCCGGTATGTCCTTTCCATGACTCGCCGATAATTTTTTCTGAAAACGCTTTCATCTTTGCAAGCACGGCGTTGACCTGCGGCATTACATCTTTGCCGTCAACTACAACGGGACGGTTTGCTCGGTTGCGAAGCGCGGCGTGCAACACGGCACGATTTTCGGTGTTGTTGATTTTCGCACCGGAAAAGAACTTTTCACGCCAGTCCGCAAGACCGGCTTGTTTTGCTAAATCGAGCAGCAGTTTAAGGGTTTCTTCGGTTATCCGATTTTTGGAATAATCGAAGAGCATATCCATATCATCCGACTGTAACCGGACGCTGAACTTGTCAAACCGCCGCGGGTCATCGGCGAAGAATTGCCGCATCGGTGTCGTGAAATTATCGCGGTGTTTCTGTAATGCTTTCCAAGTAGGGGAATTTGTTAATTTTGACATCGGTTTGGTGTTCTGTATTCATTCATCTGTTCGTGAATATGCCGAAAATTCGGCGGACGTTATTTTAACCGATTTACATTTTTTTGGAAAGGGCAAAAAGTGCCGCCGCTGCACGTTCCAATATGCCCTGAACAAAGGCGATTGCAATGCCGTAATTCGTCATCGGAACTTGCTGGTCTTGCGCACATTTCAAACGGTATTTCATTTCTCTTTCGTTCAACATACAGCCGCCGCAGTGAATTATCAACTTGTACTTCGTCAAATCATCGGGAAATTCACCGCCGGAAGTGAATTCAAATTTCAAATCCTTACCCGTGTAATTGCGAAGCCAGCGCGGCAATTTCACTGTTCCGATGTCGTCGCATTGCCGATGATGCGTGCAGCCCTCCGAAATCAACGCCGTATCGCCGTCTTGCAACTTGTCAATCTGTTTCGCACCCTGCACTGCCGATGTCAACAGCCCTTTGTATCGCGCAAAGAGAATCGAAAACGAAATCAGCGGTATCTCCGGCGGTGTATCGGCGGCAACTTTCGCAAACACCTGACTGTCGGTTATTACCAAACGAGGTTTCTTGGCGATGTTTTCAAGCGTTTCCTTCAATCGGTCTTCTTTGCAAGTCACGGCAATACCGTCCGCATCGAGAATGTCCCGAATCGTCTGCTGCTGCGGGAGAATCAAGCGTCCCTTTGGTGCCGCCTTGTCAATCGGAATGACAAGTACAACTAAATCAGACGGAAAAATTAAATCGCCGACAAGCCGCAATTCAGGTTCTTCGGTTTTATTGAGAGCGGCAATGCGTTCTTTCAATTCTACGATGTTTTCGCCGGTCTTTGCGGAGACATGAATTGTATTCTCGCACAAAGTTTCATACAACGGTGCTGCGTTTTTGTCTTCCGTTAAATCACATTTGTTGACCGCAACGATAAACGGTATTCCTTTCTCTTTAAAAATTGCGATTAACTCTTCATTGAAGCGGGACGTTTGTTCTTGAGCATCAACGACAAGCACGGCAACATCCGTTTTGTTGAGAATCTGTTTTGTTTTTTTTATCCGAAGTTCTCCGAGCGTTCCTTCGTCGTCAAAGCCGGGCGTGTCAATAAGCATCACGGGACCGAGCGGCAGAAGTTCCATCGCTTTATGCACGGGGTCAGTCGTTGTTCCTTTGACTTCTGAAACAACGCAAAGTTGCTGATTGGTGATTGCGTTGACGAGCGAGGACTTGCCAGCATTGCGAACCCCGAAAAATCCGATATGAATCCGGTTCGCAGATGGCGTTTCATTCATGCTGCTCATGTATTGACGGATAATAATGATTTTGATATAATCAACTAACTTTGATTTCAAGCGTCCAACATTATACCATAAATGAATCCGTTTATGAAATTGGCTGTCGAGGCAGCCGAAGAAGGAATGAAAAACAACAGCGGCGGTCCCTTCGGTGCCGTTATTGTCCGCAACGGTGAAGTGGTTGCCGTTGCCCATAACGAAGTGTTGGGAACCAACGACCCAACTGCTCACGCCGAAATCGCAGCAATTCGAAAAGCAACAAAAAAGTTAGGACGCTTCGACATTTCCGATTGCGAAATCTACAGCACCTGCGAACCTTGTCCGATGTGTCTTGCCGCAATTCATTGGGCAGGCATCCGCAAACTTTACTTCGGCGCAGACCGGCACGATTCAACTATCGGAAAATTTGACGACAATTTCATTTACGAACTTATGGAAGGCAAGGCGGATAGTCCGCTGTGTCACCCTGAAATCGTTGACCGTGAGCCCTGCGTGGAATTGTTTCACACTTGGAATAAAAAGGAAGACCGTGTCCAGTACTAATTCCTTTGCCGTTATTGTTGCCGCAGCAGGAAACAGCAGCCGATTCGCAGACCGCAATAATTCCCCGCAGAATAAGAAACAGTTTGTCATGCTTGCCGACAAACCCGTCTGGCAGCACAGCGTTGAAAAATTTATCGTCCGTAGCGATGTGAAACAAATTATCATTACGCCTTCACCGGAAGATATTGAATGGTTTCGGCAAGAATACGCCGAAGAAATCAAACGGTTTTCATTAACGCTAGTTGAAGGCGGCAAAGAACGTGACGATTCGGTTCTGAACGGACTTAATGTCGTTCTTCCCGAAATAGAATATGTTGCGGTGCATGATGCCGCCCGTCCCTGCGTTTCACCGGATGAGATTGAAGACGTTTTCACTGCCGCAAAAAACACAGGGGCGGCAATTCTTGCAGCACCGTTGACGGGAACTATCAAGCGGGTAAGTGAATCAGTGATAACGGAAACGGTGCCGAGAACGGGGTTGTATGAAGCGCAAACGCCGCAGGTATTTCGGCGGACGGCTTTGAAAATAGCATTTACCGAAAGAGGAACGTTTCACGCAACGGATGAAGCGCAACTGCTTGAACGGATTGGCATTCCGGTCACGGTTGTTAATTCAAGTAAATGGAATTTGAAAATCACGAGCGCAACCGATTTACTGCTAGCGGAGAAGATTTTGGCGGAGAAATTTTGAAAGGAAACAATGACCTTTGCTTTCCCGAAATCGTCACGTTTGCTGACAACGGCAGAATTCAAACGGGTTTTCGATAAACGAAAATCTACGGCGGACTCATTGCTGGTTATCTATGCGGCGAAAAATGATTTGGAAAAGAACCGCCTCGGTATCTCCGTATCGCGAAAAGTCGGTAACGCCGTTGTCCGCAACCGCTGGAAACGGTTAATACGGACAGCATTTCGCACAAATCCGCTGGCAACAGTAAAGCATTTCGATATTGTCGTTGTACCGAAACGCGGTGCGGCATTGCCGGATTATGCAGCGTTGGAAAAATCATTTTGCCGTTTGGTTCGGTTATTGCTTTCACGGGAGAAGTAGAGAAAACTTATGTCGGAGACCACATCGAAAAATGCCGTTGTACTTTTATCCGGCGGATTGGATTCCGCAACTACCGCTTATCTTTCCGCTTCACAAGGATATACACTTTACGCTTTGACAGTTGATTATAACCAGCGGCACAAGTGTGAACTCGAAGCCGCTAAACGAGTTGCGGCAGCAATCGGTGTGCGGCAGCACATCATGTTCCCGCTTGATTTGCGTCTCTTCGGCGGCAGTTCGCTAACCAGTGAGATGGAAGTTGTCAAATATGTACCGCTGGAAAAAATCGGTCAACAGATTCCGACTTCATACGTACCGGCAAGGAATCTTCTGTTTCTTTCGCTGGCGTTGGCGTTTGCCGAAACGGTAAATGCGGAGACGGTATTCATCGGCATTTCTGCGACGGACTACAGCGGCTATCCTGATTGCCGACCGGAGTTTATCGAAGCGTTTTCGGAAACGGCGCAACTTGCAACAGCAGCAGGAGTCAGCGGCAGGAGTATCCGCATTGAAACACCGCTCATCGGATTAAGTAAGAAGGAAACGATACTGCTGGGACTATCACTCGGCGTTGATTATTCGTTGACGCATACCTGTTATGACCCGCTGCCGGACGGTAAAAGTTGCGGCAGGTGCGAATCCTGTCTTCTTCGGCGACGCGGCTTCGAGGAAGCGGAGTTGCCCGACCCGCTGATGCAGAAATACGTGTAAGATTAAAATACTTGCTAAAATTCTACGTTAAAACTTTCCTCTTATGCGCTGTAGATAGTCCGTTATTTCTTTATATTCTTTTTCTTTCGCAATGGTGAGCAAGTTCATTCCTGTTTTCGATAACTGCGCCTTTGTCAACGAGAAACTTGAGCATCTCGATGTTATTCTCAACAACTGCCCGGTAGAGAGCGGTCTTGTCTTGCCGTCGTTGTTTTTCGTGTTTATATCCGCGCTTTTGAAAAGAAGGAATCGGGCAATTTCGATTCTGTTCTTGCCTGCCTGTGCGTCCGGCGACATACCGGCTGCCAAATAAAGCGGTGTTTCACCGTTGGATACCAGATATTTGAAAACCTCTGGATTTCCATATACGGCGGCGTGGAGTATACTCCAGTTGTCATTGTTTTTCGCATGAACGTTGCCGCCTTTGGAAAGGAGCAGTTTAACGGCTTCGAGATGTCCCTTATATGCCACTTCATAGAGCGGAGTCACACCTTTGTTATCTTTTGCATTTATATCTGCGTTTTTATCGATGAGATATTTAATGACGGCGGCAGACCCCATCATTGCCGCTTTGTGAAGCAGTGTTTTACCGTCGTTGTCTTTTGCTTTGACATCTTTGCCGAGTATTCGGGTGAACCTATCGATTTCTTCTTGTTCTTCATTACGAGCGGCGGGTGTTTCATCCTTGGTAGCGGCGAGTGTCAACCCGCCAGCAGGCGGTGCTTGCGCAGTTGCGCTCTGATTTTCCGCCGTCTTAGGGACGTGGAAAAGTACTCCACGACCGCCGTATGTCCTCTTTCCTTTGCGATGTCGAGCGGGGTTTTATTACTGTGGTACGGGTCTGACGTTGCTTTTCGTATGAACGTCTGCACCTTGGGAAACAAGAAATTTGACCATTTCAAGGCGATTAATCGATGCTGCCATCCAGAGCGGGGTCAAACCTCTATCGTCTCTCGCATTAACGTCCACCCCTTGTGAGATGAAAAATTTAGCCATGTCAACACGGTTGTCCCATGCCGCATCAAAGAGTACGGCGGCATCGTCGTCACCTTTCACATTGACATCCGCTCCTTGCGAAACGAGATACTTGACAACCACAACGTTCCCCTGCTTTGCCGCCTTGTGGAGTAACGTATTGCCCTTGTCATCCTTCGCTTTCACATCCTTACCGAACTCCGCGACGAACTTATCGATTTCCGCTTGCTCGGCGGGAATGAACGCATCATTACGAGCGGCGGGTGATAACCCGCCTTCTTCCGTTTTTACCGGCGGATTATCATCCGCCACTCGTTTTGCTGATGCTGTTTTTACAACTTTATCACCGCCTTTGTTATTTTTCGGCGGCGGTGAAAAAATCCAAGCAAACAATCCAAGCAGTATCACACAAGACACTACATTGCCAATAACAAGCGTCCGGGTACTTATCCAACTCGCCGGTTTTTTCGGCTTTTCCGCCATCGCTTTGATAAACGATTTGCAATCAGGAAACCGGTCTTCCCGTTTCTTCGACAATGCCTTGAACAGCGCAGCATTGATGTGTTCCGGTATTCCGGCAATCGGTTCCGGCGTTTCATGCGGAATACATTCCCGCAGAACACCGACATCGACTCCCTGAAATGGCACATGCCCCGCTATTAACTCGTATGCGGTCACTGCCAAAGCATATTGGTCTGTCTTGGCATCCTGCAAGCGTCCCCGCCATTGTTCCGGTGCCATATATTGGTGCGTCGTTATTAGAATCACAGCCGGTTCGCACAAAAATTGTATCATGCGCTAGAGAAATTCACAATACTCTTGAAAAACGTACATTTTTCGGTTAGTATTACTATTTACTATTAACTATTAACTATTAACTACATAACTACCAGAAATGCCTCTTTGGAAAATTGCCTGGCGAAGTATTCAGCACCGCTCATTAGCGTCCGGTTTAACGGCGTTCTCAATGGGACTCGGTGTCGCACTCGTTGTTGCCGTTATCGTTATCTACGGTGTTCTCAATCAAACCTTCATGCGCAGCGCACAGGGTTATGACATGGTAATCGGACCGCCGAAGGGTTCGCCGCTCGAAACCGTTCTCGGTGCGGTGTTCTATTCCAATCAGTTGAGCGATACGATTCCCTACGATTATTTCCTGAAACTGTCCATCGGTGAATACTCGCCGGAAGTCGAGACCGCTATTCCAATCGCAATCGGGGAACACATCCAGGGTATGCCGGTAGTTGCGACCACTCCGAAATTTTTTACCGAATTGAAGTATCTTGACAAATACAACTATTCATTCCGAAGCGGACGAAACATGACGGCGGGCGGCGATTATGAAGCCGTTCTCGGATACTCCGCCGCTCATAAATCGAAATTGAAAGTCGGCGGTAAATTCAAAGCATCGCGGCGGGGTTATCTGCCGAGCGAGGAACATCCCGAACCGGAGACATTCACGGTAGTCGGTATTCTCGCCCCGACCGGCACGCCAAATGACCAAGCATTTTTCGTTAATATTGAAGGATTTTTCATAATGAACGACCACGCCGATATTGACCCGTTGGAAAAAACGCTAATGCGGAAAGCAGCCGACCGCGGCGTTGACGAAAAAGAAACAAATGAAAATGCGGAAGGAAAAACCGTTATGCCGCGCCGCATCTCGGCAATACTCGTTCTAACGAAAGAGCAGGATGTCAAGCCGACTGTCACGGAAGATGCGATGGGGATGAAGGAAGTAAAAATCGAGGGTTTTACAAGACAGACGGTAAATCCGTCTATTATGTCGCTTGGAGGCCGGCTGGTTGAGAATCTTGACGTTCAAGTTGCCTCGCCGACAAAAGAAATCAGCCGTTTGTTCGAATTAATCGTCGGACGGATTCAAATCGTGTTAATCATTTTTGCTGTTCTTGTAGTTGTTGTTGCCGCTATCGGAATGATGGTCAGCATTTACAACTCAATGAACGAACGGCGGCAGGAAATTGCGATAATGCGTGCTTTGGGAGCGAAACGCTCAACCGTGATGTCGATTATCCTGCTGGAGTCGATTTTGTTATCGCTCGGCGGCGGTTTAATCGGTATGTTCATCGGGCATAGTTTGCTGATAGTTTTAGGTCCGATTATTTCCGGTGCAGTAATGGTGGTTGTCAATCCGTGGCATTTTCAGGCGGCGGAACTGATTCTGATACCGGGCTTGATTGTACTCGCTTCGGTAGTCGGATATTTACCGGCAATCATTGCTTACCGGACTGATGTTGCGCAGTCGCTTAATCCGTAAAACCCCATTAATAGATAACCGATATGTCTGATGTTTATGAAAACCCGCTCATTGCCCGATATGCTTCACCGGCAATGAGCAAACTTTGGAGTCCGCAGCGTAAATTCAGTACCTGGCGGCGTTTATGGACTGCTCTTGCCGAAACAGAAGCGGAACTCGGTCTGCCGATAACTTCGCAGCAGATTGACGAGTTGCGGCAGCATATTGACGATATTAATTTTGCTAAAGCCGCAAAATACGAATCGGAACTGCGGCACGATGTAATGGCACACGTTCACACTTACGGTGATGCTGCGCCAACTGCCCGACCGATAATTCATCTCGGCGCAACCAGTTGTTTCGTGACTGACAACACCGATGCAATTCTGCTGCGGGAAGCGTTGGTATTAGTCCGCAATCGGCTTGTTGCCGTTATTGCTCAACTCGGTAAAGTTGCCGTAAAGTATCGCGATTTGCCGTGCTTATCTTTTACGCACTTGCAGCCGGCGCAGCCGGAAACGCTGGGACGCAGGGTCTGTCTTTGGGCGTATGATTTGATTCTCGATTTACAGGAAATTGAACACCGCATCTTGTCTATCAAAGCACTCGGCAGTAAAGGAACTACCGGTACGCAGGCAAGTTTTCTCGAATTATTCAAGAGCGACCGCGAAAAGGTTGTGCAACTCGAAAAAGGAATCTGCGAAAAAATTGGACTCGAGCCATTTGCCATTACGGGACAAACTTATCCCCGCAAGATGGATTCGCAGATACTCGATGTGCTGTCCGGCATTGCTCAAAGTTCTCACAAGTTTGCAACGGATCTGCGGATTCTTGCTCACCGCAAGGAAATGGAAGAACCGTTTGAGAGGAATCAAATCGGTTCTTCGGCGATGGCGTATAAACGAAACCCGATGCGGGCGGAACGAATCTGTTCTCTTGCACGGTTTGTTTTTTCATTGCAAAGCAGTCCGGTGATGACCGCCGCAAATCAATGGTTTGAAAGGACTTTGGATGATTCCGCAAACCGCCGTTTGGTACTGCCGCAGGCGTTTCTTGCGGTCGATGCGCTGCTGATTTTGTATCAGAACATCGCTGACGGAGTTGTTGTTTATCCGAAAGTGATAGAAAAAAATCTGCGGGCGGAACTTCCTTTTATGGCAACGGAAAATATCCTGATGGCATCTGTCGAAAAAGGCGGCGACCGGCAGGATTTGCATGAAAGAATCCGTCGACATTCATTAGCGGCAGCATCTCAGGTCAAGAACGAAGGCGGCGAAAACGATTTGCTGGAACGGCTCAAGAACGACGCTGCGTTTGCAGGTATTGACATCGACAAGGCACTTGAACCGCTGTCGTTTGTAGGATGTTCGCGGGAACAGGTTGACGAATTCATTGACGAACAAATTCAACCAGTGCTGAACCGCTATGAAGATGTTCTAACGGTTCGGCATGATGAAGTGCGGGTATAATTATTATCGTCAAAGAGGCGGGGGGCTTTGGCCCCCGTCTGTGATGTTCGAGTTTCTATTGCGCCATCATATTCTGTCCTTCTCGTGACATTTTGTTCATTTTTTGGGCTATCCCCCGCATAAATACCGGTTCAATACCGACGGAGAAACTCCACTCCTCGCGCTGCATGTTATAATTCGCACCGATAAACATCCGGAACGACTCGCCGGTTCGGATAAACATAAAATTATGTCCGCGATTTTCCCAATTGTTTTTTATGTCGTATGTAGTAGTATAATTAACCGAGTATTTTTCGTTCATATCATATCCGATAGTTAAGTCAAGCAAGGTCTGCTCAATAAGTCCGCGAAGTTCAGTCATGGAAATGCCTAACCTGCCCCGCTTGGGACGCTGCCACATCATCCCTACCGTTGTCATTTCCTGCTGATGGTCATAGAACCCCTCCGAGAAAAGAGAAAATCGGTCTCCGACATGCCAAAGAAGATTGTAATCTATTAAACCGATGGACTTGCTTGAGCTGAAATCTCTTGGCAGTTCCGGATCCGGGTTAGGATATGAATTATATTTTTCCTGCGGGAAATAAGTGAAATGCACACCAAGTGTTATCCAATCGATGATACGCCGTTTTCCGATGGGACCCCGCTTTGTTTGAAATCTCTGCGTCATTCCCATCCGCAGGAACATCATGTCGTCGGCAATTTCCATGTTGCTTGCCGCTGCGTTTCCTGCCAGTCCGCTCCGCAGTGCATAATACCGCGGGTCAAACAGTTGCGGAAGTGTAAATCGGTTTCTGTCATTTGCAGGGATGGTTCTTAACGCATCAAACGTTTGACGATAATACGGATACCGCCGCCGGAAATCCTCGATAGACCACGAATCAAGCGAGTCCGTCAATATCAAGTTGTCCATTGACCGGTTGCTTTGTGCGTATGCAAATTCCGTGTCGAAATTTATTTTATGTGCCAGTCCATTGACGTACCAAGTTCGACTGGAACAGCCCGGCACCACTTTCCAGAACGGCAAGTCGAGACGGACACCCGTCTGACCGTACAACCGCTGCACATCATTACCGGAGCGGTCTTTGCCCCAATGGGAAAACTCACCCAGCGCATACGGCACCGTGCGGATAGGTCCCAGATTAAATGGCAAATCAAGTTCATGCCGCGTTGAGAAAAATTCAAAGGAGTAGTCAATCGTTTCCGGCGACGGGTCTAATGGATAATTGGGTCGCGCCGGTCTCGAAACCGAACCGGGCTGCAATTCCCACGGCAGATACCAGAAATACTGCGCATCCTGTTGCCAAGCAGAATAGTCCGGTGAGTACGGTTCATTCGCCGCATGATACTTAGCATAACCGACGCGGGTATGTCCGTACCAAGTCAGATAATCATTCAGCAATGATTTTCCAATGACATAATGGTCAAGACGCGGGATTGAATTGCTGTTAGTATAAAACTTATCAAGCGAATATTCGGAAGAGACCGACAACGAAGAATTGTCGTCAAACCGTTTGATTGAGACGGCAGTTGTTTCATTATCTGCGACTTTCCAGTATTCAGGAAAATAGGCGTTCACAAAATTCCGGTCAGAAACCTTGCTGACTTGAGCGGTTAATTGCCAAGGTCCTTTGCAGTTGCAAAACGAATCAAACATCTGCGAATGCCGCCACCCGAAACGATAGCGGTATGGTTCCGGGAAAGGCACCTTGCTTCTGCCGCCGCCGAGACGGTCGCCGTCTTCACCTTTGTCATACAACCCCCAATAATATACATTTCCTATCGTCGGTACAGGAATTGAATCGGAAGCCGCCGGTTTATATTCAAAATCCGCTCCGTGAGGGATGCCGCGTTTTTCAAACCACGCAACACTGACGCTGCCGTTGAGCCAATTCGGACGGCGGACATTTAACAGTTGAAACGGATTCCAAACGGTCTTTACCTGGTTTCCGTAGTATTTACTGTTTCCGTAGGCAATATTTTTAATATAGAAGGTTGGGTCTTTCAAATCCGCCGCCATCCAGGGCCAATAAAAAATAGGCACACGTCCGGCAGCAAGGTAATTATTCTCGGCTGTAAAAATCTGACGCGTTTCATTGTTGTCTTTTCCGAAAAAGGTAGTCCCGCCAACTCTTTCCTGCAAAGTGATTTTCCGGGAACGAAGCGAATAAGTCGGTTCTCCCAGCATACTCGTTGTAATCACCGCTTTTCTTGCGGTGAACATGCCGTCTCCCAACTGCTGCAAAATCTCCGCCTTCAGACGCATTGAACCGGTAATTCCTTTGACTCCGAGAATCGGAGTCGTTAGTTCAGTGTCGAGTACGTATGCGATTTTATTCTTTGCATCGTAATACATTCGGCTTGCTTCAATCGTGCGCTGCTTATCACGAAAGATGATGTTGCCCTCAAGATAAACCTCGAAGTCCTGACCGGCATTCTCCTTGCTTTCGCCCTGCTGTAATTTAGCAGGATTCGCCGACCATATAACGGCGTGGTCAGCGGATATATCGACAATATCGCCGAGAAGCATATCTTGTCCCGTTACGCCTTCGATAACAAGATTGAGCCCCTTCGATATAATTACGATGCCGCGTTCAGGATTATCAGGATACGGGTCGAACCGCATATTTGCTTCTTTATCGCTGCGGTTGTTCAGTGTAATACGGCGAAACTGCGGTGCCGATGATGACGTGACAGGCGATGGTTTTTCTTCCAAAAATTGTACTTGCAGTATTGCGGCACTATCCGGCGACATTACCGCTAATCCGCGATGATAAATTGCCGGTTCATCTTTCTGTTTCACCTGCGGTTCCAGAATGAGAACCTGTGCAGCAGCACGAGTATAAAAACGTCCGAACCATTTCGTATCCGAAATTCGAGCAGCACTTTGAGCGGGGTCAATTTCCACTTGCACGAGGTCGGCAGACGAATTACCTTCGGCATAGACCGCCGCTTCAAACATTGAAGCACTTGTTTCTCCGGTTTTTTCGCGTGAAAGCCAAACTACCGCTTGCGGTGCTGTAACGGAGTTCTTGCCCTGCCGAATACAGCAGTCGCCGGTGAGAAAGTAGATATTGTATTTCTCCGTTTGTTTATACCAGCCGGTCATTGCGGAAATCACCACCGGCTCCGTGTTTTCCTGTTTAGGCAGCGAAAGCAAAGTAGGACCGGCGGCGTTGACAATCCGCGTGCCGTCTGACCAGCCGAAGGCAGCGGCGATGCTCTCGTCGCCTTCATATCCTGCGAGTTGATGTTCCGGCACCATTACGATATTCGGATTAGCACCGGGTCTGCCCGCTCCCTGTTCCAGATATGCCGCTACTGCCGGATGCGATGTCGGTACATATCCTTCGCCGTCTATGTAGATTGCAAGAACGAGTCGGCGGGTAAATTCCAGCGAACCGAATGACGGAGGTCTGGCTTTCTCATTTTCGGGCAGCGGAAGTACAATTTGTTGAGGCGCGCTGCGGACACCTCCGAAGCCCGGTAAATCGCAGGTCGGTTCTTCAATTTTCTGGTCGTTTCTCCATTGCGGAATGAAGGTTTTAATAGGGGAAAGCAGCGAATTCGGCGGCGTTAATTCCTGTGAGTATAAGAAGTTAGAGCAAATGACAAGGCATAAAAACAGCGCAGCAAATCGGCGAATGATTTGCGGTTTTTTCAATCCGTAAATTTTTGTACCTAATTTCATTCCATTGAAAATGTATAAAAATACGGCGGAGTATGAAGAAAACCGCAAAAAAAATCAAGAGCAAAAATGTTTGTTAGTTTAGCCCAGCCGCTCTAAGCAACGGGCGATAAGTTATAAAATCTGTTATAATGAGAGCCAGCGACTGCGTCGCCGCTCTTTCACATTTAACCTTGTTCAGTGCCAAGCGGGATGATGATTTTTTCAAAAAAACGTCGCCGATACAAAAAAAAATTCTCGGCAATCTTAATCCAATCGGAATTTTTACGTTACACTGTTGGACGGGTGAGCATCACGATGATGCCCCCGTTGAGATTGATTGTTACGGATATTATTTGGGCGCGCTCATCGCTCTTTGGATTGCCGACGAGCGGAGTTTGTCGCCGGACGGAGCGATTATTTATGCAGCATTCGATGGCAAACGAACAGCACTCGATTTTATCGGTGAGGCAAACCTGGAAGTGATGTGATTTTCGGTAATCGAATCACTCATTTTGCGCGGCGAATGTGTAATGGAATCACTCAGCAATTCCTGTCAACGCCGACGCACATCGGCGGCTGGATTGCCCCCGTCGCGTTCATGGAGAGAATCATTGCCGACCCGATAAAATTGGCTAACCACGATTTGAACGATTATATCCTTGCACTGTACCGGATTGCAGCAATTGCCGACGGTCGTCTTGACGCGCCGGTTTTCGCGGCGGCGGTCGATTTTCATTTGCGCAACGAACTTCCCAAGACGAATCGCTGGAGCGAAAAGTCCAACGTCATTTCCGCTGTGTCGCCGGACCGCGTCGCCGTTGTTCGGGAAATGTTGGAACGAACGCTTCCCGATTTTCCGCCGAAGCAACTTGTCCCGTTCATCGAATTATTGTACGAACTATGCGTCGGTTGCGGCGTGCCGGTCATGACTCCGCAGACGCTTGAATTCTTGAAACGCCTCACCGGCAAACCCGCCCAAATCGCAAAGAAAATGCTACAATAGGAACCAGCGGCTATGCCGCCTGCCATCGACTCTGTTAAGGAGAAAACCATGACTGATACCGTTAAACTGCCGAAACACCTTTTGACACCGGAGTTTGCCGCACTTCGCAAGGCAATACTTGCAGCGGAACCGCAAACTATTGCCGAATACTTTGACGGCATGACCGAAAAGGAAAGACAAAAACACGCTCCATTTTGTTACGAATGGTTCAAGGTGATAGAGAAGAATTACTTAGGAACGGCACACAATATAACAATAATACTTGACGAAAATGATGACATTTCGGAAGTATCGGAGAAGAAACAACAAGACCGCCTTATACTTCGTGAAATATATTGCCGTTCTCACGCGGCATTGGTTGCCACTGCCAGTTGGTCAGTCATCGACAAAAATGACAGGTCGTGGCTGGACGATGGCATTGAAGCAATACTGCGTTCCCGCCGCCCGGATTGGACGCTCAAGTTCCTCGAAAAACGGGCAGCCGATATTGATTTGCACATCTGGAGACCGTCACCAACTTGGATTCTTTATAGAAAATTTGTTCACGACAAAATCGTCGAGCCAAGCCGGGCGGATTCCATTACGGAATTGATGTTCGCCGTGATCGCCGGTGTTCGTCACAAACACATAAGAAAGAACCCGGAAAGTTCGGTTCTCAACGGACTGCAAGAAGATCCGGCATTGATTGATAATGAACTCTGGAACATATTTGAAATCACAACCTTTCGGCGGAATTGGTCTTTCACCACACACGACAGTTTCAATCATTGGAAGGATGCGTTTTGCCAATTGATTCGGGAGAACACGCTGCCGCAAGAACGTGTTCTCGACGGTTGTCTTCGTTCCATTCATCGCCCGTTCACCGACCACCAAGTCAAATGGTTCGTTCAACTTCTTGAACGTTTGATTGCGGAACTGCCGCTCTGTGATGAAGTGCTGGCAGACGATACGAGGTTTTTAGGTCTGCTCGAACACTCGCAGCCGACCCCGCGCGGACTCGGTTTGATGATTCTCGAACGATTAGTCAAGAAAGGCGAAATCAACCTGAAAGGTATCGCCGGACGGTTGATTCCCGTGCTGCGGGAAAGTGCAAAAACCAAGCCGAAGAAAGCCCTCGCTATTCTTGAAAAAATCGCCGCGAAACAATCCGATTTGCGCAAGGAGATATTTCCGGTCTTGCTAGAAGGATTGCAGCATGAAGAAGCGGAGATTCAAACGGCATCTCTCGACTTGCTTTTGAAACTTGATGCGATGTGTACCCCCAAAATACGCTATGCCGTACAGAAAATGGTTCCCAACCTTTCGGCATCGGTGCGGAAACGTCTTGCCGGTTGTTTGCCGGAAACACCAAAACCCGCAGCGGGTATCGGCTTGCGCCCCGCAAAGCCGCCGCTTGAAACGGTACGAGAACCTATCACGCCGATTCGTAATTTTGACGAACTGCTTGACCTTGCCGCACGATTGACATATTCCGCCGAAAACCCGGACGAAATTGAACGATTACTCGACGGTCTGTCGAGATTGGGACACAAAGAGCCGGAAGATTTTGAACGAAAAACGTCTTCGACATTGAAACAATTACTTCAACTTATGGGAAACCAAAAAGATTATGAAACCGGCGAATTGTACCTCGGAATTGACCTGCCGTTTCACGGTATTTTTCCCATTTGGGACTGCGTCTACTTGCTTTTGACATGGATTTTGAAACGAGTTCCCCATTACACGTCTTCGCAGGAGGAAAGGAAACGCATGGGCAAGGTCAATGTCTTTCGGGTTGAAATCCAAAAGCGGGTTTGGACGATTTCGGAGTATCCCAAAAGCCGTTCCATTGCTTGTCCGCCGTTTCAACTTTTTTCGGAACACGTCAAAGCCATTGCGAATCGGCTTGTTCGACGTGAATCGCAGCAGTTGCTCAGCACACCGACACACTACGGCGGCTGGATTGACCCGATGGTTTTCGTACAACGGCTCATTGATGCGCATCATTCTCAAACCGTTCACGGTGAACACGACCGTGTTCTTGCTTTGCTGCGATTAGATTTATCGAAACGAAGTGCCGCTCTCAAGAAACTCGAAAGGTCCATCAAAGCGAAAGACGAATACATCGATGCAGTCCGCTATGCGTTAGGGGCTTCCGATGTCAGGATTGGCAATACCGCTCATTATTGGATTGCGGCGGCACGGTGCCGCAGTCCGCTTGTCGACGATTTGAAAATCGAACGAAAATTCCCCGGCTATGGTCCCGATGCCGGTCAAGCGGCGGTCTACTCGCTGAAACCGGGAAAGCATGTCGGTATCGCAGTCGTCAGTTCTCCGCCGATTGAAAATCGTAACGTTGATTGGTCGCTCTTTCCGACTGTGGGTTTGCACACACCGATTCAGGAAGACCCTCTGAATTTTCGACAGGAGCATTCTTGGAAATTGACGATTTGGCCTCAAAATCTTGACCCTGCCATTGGTTCGGCGATTTTGCCGCATACTTCCATGTGGGACGCTGCCTATGACACCGGATTTCAACCGTTCATCGATGCCATGCAGTGCCGCGGCGTTCCCGTACATAAAATCGGCGCAGCGGCGATTGCTGCGGCCCTTGCCATCAAGTGTTCTACCGTTCATACGGCAGCGACAGATACCCTCATCATCACCGTAGAACAAGAACGACTGTCGGTTGAAACGATGACCGAAGCGGCGTTGGAAATCCTGCCGCTTAATCGCTTGGTTGTTTCCCGCTGGCTCAAACCGCTTCGGATTATCGCCGAGCAGTCCGACCGCCATGCTGTTTTTGTGTACGAATTATTGGAAAACATCATCGAAAAAATTCCGACGAAAGACGCAGGCAGTTTTCTCGACCTTCTATACGAACTCGGCATATCGCTTGACAGGACGATTGCTTCGGAAAACTGCCGGAAATATCTCCAAACACTCACCGGCAGCGGCAAAGCGGCGAAAATTGCGAAGAAATTGTTATAATAAACAGTCGGCGACTGCGTCGCCGGAGTGACATTAATCTTACACTTTCAGTTCATTGACGGAAGAATTCAATGCAAACACTCACTTATGAAGACAAACTATACCGCCGACATAACAACCAACCCTTTTTCAATAAGAACCTTATGACCGCAATCGCCCACACTTATCGTTACGAATTTGCCTCGGAGTTCATACGAGGCAAACTCGCACTGGCTGTTGATACCTCTGCACTAAAAACTCCGGCAAAAAAGGAGGAAACGCCGACCACGTTCTTCACCGGAACGCTGCTCAAACCGAAGCGGACCGCCGACCTGCTGCGCGGCGTTTCCGAAATCGTAACGGCACGTTACAATAATCCGAATTGGCGGCGGCTTGCCGACCCGGTCATCACCGTCGGCGACGACCGAATGCGGTTCGAGGGCTTTTCCGGCTGTTGCAGTGCCTACGCCCGGCTTGACCTGCTGCCCGAAGCCGTTGAAGGCGAGCGTCCCGCACGGGGAACCACCAACGTCGATTTCAATCCCGCCATGCTTGCCGCTCTTGCGTCGCTTCGGGACAATGATTACGTTGCGCTAAATATCGGTGCTGAACAAATCGAACTGTCGAAGAACGCTGAAACAACCGTCGAACGTAAAGTGTCGCTGCCGGTGCGCTGGCTCAAGGGCTTCGTCGAGATTCAAGCGTATCAGGCGCGCATGATTCCGGTGCTGGAAATATCGGGTCTCGAAGCCCGCCGGTTTCTGCGGTCAATTCCGCGCACAAAAAGCCGCGCCGCCGTTTATATTCTTCCATCGGGTCGCGGACTACGGCTTTCGCAGGTTGCCGGACGCGGCGGTGTCAAAGCGGCGGGACTTGAACGCCTGCGGGTATTGGAAAATTTCGTACACTATGCCGATTTGCTGCGAATCTACGGCGACGAGGAAAGCGGTACAAGTGCCTGGGAACTTGTGCTGCCGGAAGCCCGATTTCATCTGCTTTTGAGTTGCGATGTGTGGCGCGGTTTTTCCGGCGAAGGACAAGTTCTCACATCGATTGCGAGCGGTGTGCACGAAAAATACCTCGATAATATAGAACAATCGCTGACGTGGGAATCGGTTATCGACGTGGAAAAATTATCGCGTCGAACCGGTGCGTCGCCGGAGGAGATTCGCTCATCGCTGGCGATTCTCGGTACACGCGGACTGGTTGGTTACGACTTGGAAACGTCATCGTATTTCCATCGGGTGCTGCCGTTTGACCTTGATTCGGTGGAGAAGTTGCAGCCGCGATTGGTTAATGCACGAAAATTGATTGCCGACGGCAAGGTGCGCATCACGCTGCAAACGCCGGAACGCACCGAAGCATTTGTCACGGGAACCGACGTGGAACATTTTGTCCGAATAACTGAAACGGAAACCGAATCTGCCTGTAAATGCACCTGTCCCTGGTACGCCAAACATCAAGGCGACCGCGGTCCATGCAAACACGTATTAGCGGTGCAGTTGATGACGGACGAAAAGGAAAATTAAGTTTCGCACAAAGGCACAAAGTTCACAAAGAAGTTAAAAGCATCAGAGCATCCTTTGTGCCCTTCGTGCCTTTGTGTGAAAAACAACATCCAACCATTTTGATGACTGACGCGCCCAGTCCGGTTGCCGAAAAACAACTCGATGAATTGGCGATTGTGTGCAAATCAGAACCACAGGCGTAAATTGCGAAATAATACGAGCGGCGGGAGACCTTAACTTAAATGGTGATATACCTACATTACCCCGAAGCGATTGTGTTTTTAACAAAATATGTGCCCTTAGTAGCATAAAGTGACTAAACCCTCATCCCTTATACCCTTATTGTGTTGCGGATAATGGTATAAGGGCACAGTAGGAAACGCACCGCTGCCGCACGCTAAACTTACTTTTCTATAGGCGTATGTGTCAACGCCGTCTTCAAGGACTCCGTCCGCTAAACTTACTTCGTAACTTTTTCGATAAACGCCTTCATTTGTCTTGCCGTGTCAGGTGAACTGGCAACAGTACCGTGGTCACATCCAAGGTTTTCATAAAATTCAACATGCGGATGTTTCATCACCCGAAGCGTTGCATACAAGAATTCATTTTCTTCAACGCGGGCAGGCCATTCTTTTTTACGGTCGCCGACTATTAATACCATCGGCGGTGCCTTCACCGAAATGTGATAAAACGGAGCGTTTTCATCAATGACCGGCACCTGCTCCGGCTGCGGATAATTCAAAAGTTGCCGGACGTGAAAATGAGTCGTCACCTGTCCGCTGAGCAGTATCAGTCCGGCAATACGCTCCGGTTGAATCTCATGCGGTTTCAGCCAGCGGGAATCAAAACCGACCATAGCAGAAAGATATGCACCGGCACTGTGTCCGCCGACGAATATCTTTTTGGAATCGCCGCCGTAACGTTCGATGTTGGCAAAAGCCCACGCAGCGGCAGCGGCGGCATCTTCAATAAAGTCGGGGAAGTTTCCCTTTCCTTTTTCGGACAATTTTTTCTCTTGTTCCTTTGCCGCCTCTTCAAAAGAGTCGGGAAATTTGGCTTTCGGAGACAGCCGATAACCAACGGCAACATTCACAATCTGTTCATTCTTGAGCATAGGCGCATACGCCTTACTTCCTACGGAAAGACCGCCGCCGTGAAACCAGAGGAGAACGGGCAAGCCCTTTGCATTCTCCGGCGCAGAAATATCTAAAACACATTGTGTTTTTTGATACTCACCGGCTTTGCTCAATGCCGATTCCGAGTAATAGGACAGGTTCTTCCATTCCTTGCGCACCGGTTCTGCGGCACAAATGAATGAAGACGTGAAAAGTAATAAACACAGCGAAAATTTTGCGAGATGGTTCATCGTTCTTCTGTTGGTAAAAGGTTAAAGGCAGGTTGCCGACCGCCGGGCAGCAACAAATTACTGTTCAGCATCAGTAGGTCACTTTTTAATTTTTTCATAGATTCTCGTAAATAATTGATTTCTGTCTTTCGTAAAATCGTTATCAGGATCAGGAGCACTATTTATTAAAATGACATAATTATAGCCGTTTGAAACTCTTCCCATTAAAGTTGCAACTCCCGACCGGCTTCCCGCATGGTACCAGCCGTTATTTTGGTTCACAAACCAGCCAAGAGCATACCTCGGGTTTTGCGGCGACGGTGTCAACATTATTCTCATGGTATCATCCCTTAATATGTCCGGTACATTTGAAAAACCATCTACACGAGCCAATAATTGCAAGAGTTCGATAGGATTAGCAACCCATCCGCCATTTGCATCTCTGTGAGACGGAGACCTATAGGGGTTCTTATCGTTATCTCCAATATGTTCGACTTCGTCGGGACCAGAAGCAACCGCTCCAATCCTCATGCCGCTTATTCCGCATGGCATCAAAATATTTTTTTTGACATACTCTTCATACGTCATTCCGCTTTTTTTCTCTATCACCCTTCCAAGTACCCAATAACCAAAATTTGAATAATCGTACTTCGTTCCCGGTAAATGTTCAATGGGATATTCTCTAATAGTGGTTCGTATAAGTTCCTTCCCAGATATATTTGATACCGGATCTTTCTTTGAATGCCCCCACCCTCCGGCAGTATGTTCCAGCAACTGTTTTACCGTTATTTTGACCGGGCTATTTTCATATTTCGGCACACCGTACTCGCCTTTGAAAATACCGGTTTCACCAAACACTTCTTCATTGAGATTCAGTTTTCTCTCTTCCGCTAATTTCATCACCGCAATTGCTGTAACCGACTTTGATATAGAAGCAATTCTCATCCGATGTTTCGGTGTCAATGGAATCTTGTGTTCTTTGTCGGCATAGCCAACGGCACCGGCATAGAGAAGTTTTTCACGATAGGAAATTGCCACGGAGATACCGCCGGGCAAGGAGTATTTGTTGTAAAAATCTCTTAAAACACCATCAACCGCCGCCCGGTCGTTCATTGACAACGTTCCGACACTTTGTTGCATTGAAACAGACGTTCCTGTTCCGCTGTTTCGCTGCGCTGAAGCAGGCGTTGCTGTTTTACTCTTTCGCTGTTGCGGCACCGGCGTTTCCGTTTCATTTCCGCCTGCCTCTCGAATAATCGCTTTCTTTTCTTCCGAGTCGGCAATATCCAACGGTGTTTTACCGGCAGTATTTTTTGTATTGACATCAGCACCCTGGGCAATAAGCAACTGTGTCACATCCACACTCGGATTGCGCATTGCGGCATAGTGTATCGGTGCCCAGCCGATATTATTTTTCGCATTGACATCGGCTCCCTTGTCAAGAAAATGCCTCACATCACCTACGGTGCCGCGTTCAGCGGCTTGAAAAATATCCTTGAAACGGGATTGGAAAGGCGTACCGTTTTCATCGGCATTGACGGCAAGAACAAGCAAGAAGTAAAAGAAAACGGCAAGGTAAACAGTCCTTTTCATAGTAATTTCTCTATCTTCTTGTTATTTTTACTTTGTATTAACCCGTTCCGCGTTACTGTATTTCATGTAAACTGTGCTTTTCCCTGTCTATTGTACGTTATTTATTTTACGCTGTCCATAGTTTTTGAGGTTGATTAAGAAAGCAGGAAACTGTGTTTCCCGCTCGAAAAATTGCATGATTGGCAATAATCGACAATCATGCCCCGAAGTATTCGTCCAAGAACTTGGAGTGTTCCGCATCGGTTAGTGTACCGGCAGTGGATTCAACGGAAATCCAACCGCTGTAACGGATTTCTTCCATAGTTTTTCTCACGTTTTTCCAGTTGACGGTTCCTTGTCCAATCGGTGCCCAGTTTCCGGGTCCGCCGCCGCGTTTGCCTTTGAATTCGGTAACGGCGAAATCCTTGAGGTCTAACGAAACAATAGAACGACCAAGTGCTTTCAGCCAATCTTCGGCGCGTGAAAACTTCGTGTGATTGCCAAGGTCAAAATGCGGTTTCACCCACGGACTATTGAAATAATTGCAGAAAGCCGCAAAGTATTCCGGCGTACACCAAAGATTATTCCAAACGTTTTCCGGTCCGATAATCACGCCTTCTTTAGCGGCAGTCGGAATGAGACGTTCTATAGCACGAATCGCACTTTCCGCTGCGTGATTCTGCGCTTTAATGTAATCCGCAAACGGTGCATTGTCTCCGTCAACAACACGTTTGACAAGCAGCGTTTTCGGGTCGAAGTCGATGTCGAAATCCCACGGGTCGGGCATCTTCATTCCGCTTGCGCGAAGTAAAGCAGGGACCAAAAGAACATTGCTTGCGCCGTAAGCCGCTGCGGTACGGAGACACTTTTCTCCGGTTTTGATGTCGGCTTCGACTTTTTCTTTGTCGGGACTGTTTGTTTCCAACCAGCCGCGGCAAAGACAGTGAATACGCAGGTCATGTTTTTCCATGAAGATCCGAATTCTTCTTGCCTCTTCGATGGTGATGTCCCAATACCATGGCATCAAACCGTCAAAGCCGGCTTTTTTGAAATCTTCCCAGTATTTGTCGTTCGACAAGAGCGGAACAAATTCCTTTTCCGAAAAGTACTTTGCTTTGTACAGCGGCTGCCACTTCCAAGCGTTTGCCGAAGTGTTTTCGGCGATAGCCGTATCAACGGCGGAAGCAAGACCGGCAGCGGCAACCGCAGTTGCTGCGCCCAAAAATTGTCGGCGTGAAAAGTTTGTTGTCATGATGTTTATTGTACAAAAATGTGAAAATTAGCGTCTCAATACAAACACAATATATCAAATTTTAGGGGATTGTCATTACCGGTGATATTTGGATAAAAGAATTTTCGACAAAATCGCCTTTTGGGGGAAGATTTTCCTTGATATTTGCCCAAAAATCTGTTATAATGATGCAGGATGGGAGCAGTCCGGTGAGATGTCATTGGTTGTTTCGCAAGTGTCATAACTCTAGGTTTTATAATTTTAGGAGGTATTATGAGAAAAACGAATAATAGTTTAGGGAATTCGAGGGGGGGAAACGAAATAATATCCGGCGATGACTATCGCCGGTCCGGCAATAGTCATTGCCGTCTACTATTCGCGTTCACCCTCGTTGAACTTCTCGTCGTCATCGCCATTATCGGCGTTCTAATCGCTTTGCTTTTACCTGCTGTGCAAGCCGCCCGCGAGGCAGCAAGAAGAATGCAGTGCAGCAATCACCTTAAACAACTAGGTCTTGCTGTTCACAACTTTCATGACTCCCGCGGCGGTATCGTACCTTGCATAATAAACGGTACCGATGTCAACGGTACAAATCGTACCAGCGTATTCGGGCTGCTGTATCCGTTCATGGAACAGCAATCGGCTTATGAGATAATTGCCCGCCAGCCCTGGACAAGTACGGTTGCCGAACTTGGAGTTACCGGCGGAACGTATCCGGGCTTCCTTACCTCGAATTACTGGTGGAACAATCTCGGCAGTACTACTGCCGAAACGTCTGAATTAAAACGCGGCTTTGCTTCCATATCGACAATGCAATGTCCCTCCCGCCGTTCAAGTGTAAAAATGGGAATGCACGATGAAGTTATCGCCAATGACGGTTTGAACGGAATAGATTATGCCGGCGCAGGTCCGCTTGGCGATTATGCCATCGTTCACGCAAATAGCACTCTTAGCGGTACTCCTACAGACAACACCCATGTCTGGTGGTTCAACAACCATGCTAACAATTCCGGCTGGGATAACCACGCAATGGGACCTTTCCGCAAAGCAGGCAGCGTCGTCCGCGCCAACAATAAAATAACTTGGGACCCCGCAGATACTTTTGCCAGAATTACAGACGGATTGAGTAATCAATTCTTCATTGGCGAAAAACATATTCCGTTGAACCGGTTAGGTAAGTGTCCAAATCTTACCAGCGGAACCGGCGGTACGGCAGCGCAGAAACGAAACGGAGGCGATTGCAGTTATCTGCAAACCGGATATTTGAAAAACGTTTTTAACGCAAGAGCATTAGTAATTCGCGGAGGAAGCACCGGTTTGAGTTCAATCGGCATACAACAACTTCAAGAATATGTAATCCCTATTTCAAGACCAAGCGATTACTCAAAAGACGACATACCGGTTGATAACACTTGGGGAAACAGTCCTGTAATTTGGATGGGATTCGGAAGTTGGCATCCGGGAGTATGCCAGTTTTTGCTCGGAGACGGTTCTGTGCGCGGAGTCGGCGTGACAACCTCCGAACCCATACTGCGGGCAATGGCAATAGTTTCAGACGGAGAAAGCGTGACGCTGCCGTAGCATATTTATTTTTTTAACTAAATAAGGACTAACATAATGAAAACATATTATAGGGCTTTTACTCTGGTTGAGTTGCTTGTCGTCATCGCTATTATCGGCGTGTTAATCGCGCTTCTGTTGCCGGCGGTTCAGGCGGCAAGAGAAGCGGCGCGCCGTATGCAGTGCAGCAACCATCTGAAACAGTTAGGTGTCGCAATTCACAATTTTCACGATGTGCAGAAAGGCATCGTGCCGAGCGGTATGCGGGATTACAACCGGTGCAGCGGTTTCGGTTTGCTGTATCCGTATATGGAACAACAAAGCATTTACGAAATCCTTGCAACGCAGCCGTTTCATCTTAAAATTAACGGCGGCGGTTATTCGGTCGGCGATGGTCCGTTTCCCGGATTTATCGTGTCAAACGTTTGGTGGCTCGGCTTGACACAGGAGGAAAAAAGGGGGTTCGCTTCCGTTCCGATAATGAAATGTCCGTCAAGACGCGCCGGTGTGCAGATGAACGATTACGGCGGTCCGGCGGATTCCGCTAATTTTGCCGCATCCTGTGAAAATACAAATCAAAGCGGAACGCGTTTTAACGCTGCCGGTCCGCAAGGCGATTATGCTTTTGTGTTTGCCACTTCGAGTGAATCCAGACCGACAAGTTGGTGGTACGAGATAAGCACCGCCGGCGTTGATAAGAATCAGGGCGGACCGTTCAGATTTGCAGATTGGTCTGCACCCAATCCTCCGAATACTCACGTCCGATGGGCTCCGCAGGATACTTTTGCAAGGGTTACAGACGGTTTGAGTAATCAGTTCTTCATCGGCGAAAAACACATTCCTACTACCCGTTTAGGAACATGTGCAAACAGTACAGCGGAGTGGAGCGGTACCACCCTGGCGGAGAAGCGCAACAGCGGCGATTGCGGTTATTTGCAAACCGGATATTTGAAAACGCCGGGCAACGGCAGGGCGTTAGTTGTTTGGAATGTTTCCAGTACATCAAGCGATGTCGGAGTAACTACCGGCACCGAAAATGTTATTCCTCTTTCGAGACCCAGCGACTATGCGGACGATGTCGGTCCGAATGTTTGGGCAAACAGTCCGCTGTATTGGATAGGCTTCGGCAGTTGGCATCCGGGAGTATGCCAGTTTGTATATGGAGACGGTTCGGTACACAGTGTCAGCGTAACAACTGCCGAGGTGATACTTCGCGCAGGAGCATTGGTGTCGGACGGCAAGAGCGTTTCGCTGCCGTAGCATAAAACAAAAAAATACGTTAAAATCAGAGCGGAGGTGCGCAAGCACCCCCGTCATTCACTTACTATTCATTTCACTATCTACTAATTTATTCAAATGAAACACAGATTTATTATCTTACTGCTGTCAGTTGTCTGCTGTCTGCCGTCTCTCTTTACCGGCTGCGGCAATCAGCAAAAACTCGGCGGCAAGGTTACGTTTGCTGACGGTTCGCCGCTGAAGACCGGTACAATTTTCTTCAGCAACGATTCGTTCCTTGGGAGAGCATTTATCCACTCGGACGGCACTTACGATGTAGGTTCGTTTGCCGAGAAGGACGGTCTTCCGCCCGGCAAATATAAAGTGTATATTACCGGTGCAGTTGAAGTAACCGGTACAACGAAAAGAAAAGAAACAACGGTCGGCGAGGACGG
>WRCR01000010.1 GCA_009783865.1 Planctomycetaceae bacterium
CCAAATGCCACTTTTCCGGGTCAATGGTGAACGTGACATGTTCAATGCCTATCGGTAATAGGGTGTAATCCTTGAGTGCCGGTGGTGCTTCGGTCTTCGCCGGTTCGGCGGCTTGTTGCCCGACGGTTAGCAGCGGCAGCAAAAGAAAGAACAGCACGGTAAAACAACTTTTTCGCAGTAACATTTGTACCTCCGGCTAAACTAATTTGTTGTGAATGAAAATGAATCGGTTAGTTTCCACTTCGGCTTTTTGGGTTCTTCTCCAAACGGTTTTGTCGAATAATACTCAAAATTAACCTGATTATCCTTGACACGGGCAATGATAAAACCGACGTGTTTCACTTCCTGAAATATGGGTGTCTCCCGCTCAAGAAACGGTTCCTTCGGCGAATAAAATTTATGCGCCGCACTGCCGCAGATGAGTTGCGTTATCTCTGACTTGCCGTCTGGACTTTTGATTTTTGAACGGTTGTATATGTGGTCGTGTCCGCTGAAAAAGTACTTGACTCCGTACCGTTGAAGACAAGCGAAAAAGGAGTTTTGCATCTCCGGATTTGAATCTTGATTTTCCTTGTCGCTGCTGAAAAGGTTGTCCTTGTGACTCTGTCCCAGCAGATTTTTATGCGCAAACACGAAAGCGAAACGATGGTCGTTTTTTTTCAGTTCGGCTTCAATCCAAGGCAGATAATCGCTGACCGTGTATGCTTTGCCGTTTTTTCCCTCGCGGGCAATAATGGGAAATGTGTCGAGGCAGATGAACTTGCCGCCCTTGTGCGTGAATGAGTACGTCAAGCCCGCCGCACCGGGCAAATCGGGTGAACTGCCGCCGCCTTCCGGTGTGCCGGGAAGACCGGGAAACGCCAGTTTGAATTGCGCAACTTCTGCCTCGCCCTTTGAATCGTGATTACCGCGCACTGGATAAAAACGGATTCCTGCTTTTCCCAACGCTTTGTTGTGAGCCGCCCGCATCTGAAAACCGGCAGCGGAGGGCTTGTCAACTAAGTCACCGACCTGAATGACCAAATCGACTTTGTGCCGAATCATCTCGGCGTTAATTGCGTCAATGACATGAATCGATGTCCCGTAAAACGGAGCTTCCATGTCTTTCCATTGCGTATCGGCAATTATACCGAAAGACCATGAATTGTTTTCAGCGGCAACGGAATAAAGCGGCAGCAAAGTACATACCGCCAACGATACATGTAAAAACAGTCGTCTAGTTGGTTGCATAGTAATTATTATTATTGAACGTTTTGGAAAATTGGCGATGCTTGCGCACCGCCGCGATTGAACCTGTTTTATCCGAAAACTTTGCGTACATAATCAACGCTTTGACGTATTTTTTCAACGGGCGGCATTGTTTTCGGTGTAGCGGCTTCCACCGCCTGTTCGAGAACGATGTGCGGCATCTTGGGCAACTTCCTAATGGCGGCGGCAAGGCGAATGTTGTCGATGTCACCATCGCCGAACGTTTCGCTGAAAACGTTGTTAATCGTCTGACGCAGATGAACTTCAACACTGCGGTCGCCGTAGAGTTTCAAATGGTCGAACAGTGCTACCTGCGAATTGCCGCTGCCGCTGTAAGAATAATTCTGCTCGAAACAGAGCGAGACATTGTTCGGGTCGGTGCCGCAGAGAATATGATGAAACTCACGCGCAGCGAATTCAAGTTCCACCTTGTGATAGTGAAACGCAAGAGAGATACCTATCTTCTTCAGTCCGGCACCAAGTATATCAAAATTCTTCGATTGGAAAATGAGTTCGGCATCCGTTTTTCCTTTTTCAGCGTCTGTGCCTTTTTTCCCCGCTGGGTTGACGACAATGATAGATGTTCCGAGGGACTTCACTTTTTCGCCGATTTTTAATATCCTGTTGATTTCCTTCTCGGCAGCATCTTCTTCGTGAAGGTTGATGCCGGAATAGACCGAGCGCATCGTCAAACCGTAGTCCGCAAGCCGTTTGCCGACGGTTTCAACCTCTTCTTCGGAACGGAAGAGCGGTTCGATACCGTCGAGACCAGCACTCTTAAGTTCGTCGAGACGGTCCCAGAAGTCGAGATTCTCGCGGCGGTAAATAGTGTTGCATGTGTACTGGTTGATAGCAACGTGCAGACGTTTGCTTTCTTGGGCAAACAAGGTTGTCGTTGCAAGGGAAGCCCCTGTCACGGCAAGGGCGGCAGACAAAAATTGACGTCGTTTCATGAGTTTTTAGGGTAAAAAAGGATGAAAAAAAATATAAAAAAGTAACAGTGTCGCTCACTACCCAATTACAGAACTATTATCAGCGGTTTGTTTGCACCGATGAACCAGTTGGTCACCGTCAGTTTCTTCGTTGAACCAATGTTCACCGTTCCCAGCGGCGGCAGTTCCGCTGTCTTACCATCTGCATCAATAATACACGGAATATCGCTGCGGTTTTTAAGCGTCAAACCGTCGTCCGTCTTCTCAATTTTAACGCAGGCACGGAACAGTTTTTCGACCCAGGGGTCTCGTCCGAGAATCATGTTCGCTGCCCAGCCGATAGTTCGCTTGGCGTGAAATGCTTCTTTCAAACTTTCAAGGGTACGTTCCTTAGCGAGAATCAACGTCATAGTCCGGTGCAGATTCGGCTGTCCGAAATCGGTGTGTTCGTTCCCGTGAATGTCGCTGTTTGCCATTGGAGCGAGGTCTTTTTCGCTGCACCAGTCGTGTGCAAACGGAAAATACCAATGTCCGTTAATCACTTCGACACCGTGCAAATGTCCTCTCGCTCTTGCCGCTTCATGTTCGGCAGTGAATGGCAGCGGCTTCCCATTGACGGCACGGTCTCCGGGATGGTTCCAATGAATAAATGCCCCTTGTTCCGCAGCAACTGCCAACTTGGCTATCCATTCGTCTGCTGTTGCAATCGGGTTTCTGTCCGTGATAAAGTGGGCGTTGAAATGTCCGCCTTTCCCCGCGATTTCCGTTGCGAAAACAAGAAGCAGTTTCCTCTTCTCCGCTTCTTCCTTGGCAAGTTCATAACTCCTGTTACGGTCAATTTCTTTCGAGAGTTCAGGAATCGTACTGCTGCCGGAATTGAGGTGGTCGGTAATGGAAAGCGCGTCGAAACCGTTGTAAGCGGCATCCCGAACACGCTGCTGCGGAATAACCTGACCGTCGGAGAAAATCGTGTGCATGTGGAAGTCGCCCTTAAGGACTTTGTACTCGCCTACATCGGGAATGGCGATTCTGCGTCCCGATACCCGCTTTGGACGGACTATGTCCGCATAAGAGACAACGGTTTGCTTATCCGGTTGCGGCTGCGGTGCCGCTTCGTCTTGAGCGGCAAGCACTTGAACGGAAAAAAATACGGCAGCCGTCAACAAGACGGCGCGTTTCAAAAATGTTTGTCGGTTGTGCATAGTAATTTTCTAAAAAAGGATGAAAATGAAAAGGGGAATAAAACAATTACAAAGTGATTTCCAGCGGTTTGTAGGTTCCGATGAGCCAGTTAGTTATCGTCAACTTTTTCGTTGGACTGATATTTATCAAACCCTGCGGCGGCAGTTCCGATGTTTTGCCGTCCGCCTCAATTATACACGGAATATCGCTGATATTTTGCAGCGTCAAACCGGTGTCCGTTTTTTCCATTTTAACGCAAGCACGGAACAGTTTTTCGACCCAGGGCTGCCTTCCGAAAATCATATCCGCAGCCCAGCCGATGGTGCGCTTGGCGAAAAACGCTTCCTTGATGCTTTCAAGGTTTCGCTCTTTGGCGAGAACCAGAGTCATGGGACGGCGCAGATTCTGGCGACCAAATCTTTCTGATTCGCTCGGATGAATGTCGGTGTTGGCAACAACGGCGAGGTTCCGTTCATTGCACCAATCGTGAGAAATCGGATTATAGATGCAAGCACTGTTGGAGAACACTTCAATGCCGTGCAAATGTCCCTTTTTATAGATTTCTTCCATTTCGTCAAAGAACCGCATCGGTTCACCTTTTTTGCGACCGAATGGCGGTTTATCTGGTGCCGTATCTACCCAGTTAGGATGGTTCCAATGAACGAATGCGCCCTGTTCAACAGCAACAGCAATCATTGCTGTCCAGTCACCGGCTGACGCAATAGGGTTCACATCTTTGACGAACAAAAGGTTGAGGTGCCAGGCACTCGTGGCGATTTCTGTTCCCGGAACGAGAAGCAGTTTTTTCTTGTCCGCTTCCGGCTTGGCGAGGAGGTATGATAAGTTCTGGTCGAGAGTTTTGCCGCCGGAATCATCGCGATTCGTAATGTTAAGCATTTTGAGCATATCGGGGTATCCTCTATACGGAGCACTGTTGATGTGGTCCGTAATAGCAATGACATCGAGTCCGTTATCAACGGCATCAGAAACCCTATCCTGCGGCATGACACGTCCGTCGGATAAGATCGTGTGCATGTGAAAATCGCCTTTGAGAACCTTGTATTCGCCGACATTGGGTATCGTGATTTTTCGCGGCGGTATTTTCGGAGGATGTATCTTATCCCCGTATGTCACGGGAAACAGATTCGCATCTTCCGGTTTCGGCGATGCATTGTCTTGAGCGAAAAGACAAGGGGTGAGTAGAAAAACGACAACCGTTAACAAGGCGGCACATTTCAAAAATTCACGTTGATTATACATTTATATTATCTAAAAAATGGTGACTATGAAAAGGGAAATAAAGTATGTTACACTATTACAAAGTAATTTCCAGCGGTTTATAGGTTCCAATGAGCCAGTTAGTCACCGTCAGTTTCTTTGCTGGACTAATACTTACCGACCCCTGCGGCGGCAATTCCGTTGCCTTACCGTCTGCCTCAATGATACACGGAATATCGCTGAGATTTTGCAGCGTCAAACCGCTCTCCGTCTTTTCTATTCTAACGCAGGAACGGAACAGTTTTTCAACCCAGGGCTGCCGTCCGAAAATCATGTCCGCTGCCCAGCCGACGGTTCGCTTTGCAAAAAACGCTTCCTTGATGCTTTCAAGGTTACGTTCTTTGGCAAGAATCAGAGTCATGGGACGGCGCAGATTCTGGCGACCGAACCGTTCTAATTCGCTCGGATGAAGGTCAGTGTTGGCAATAACGGCAAGGTCACGCTCATTGCACCAATCGTGAGCAATCGGATTATAGATACAAGCACTGTTGGAAAACACTTCGATTCCGTGGAGATGTCCCTTTTTATAGATTTCATCCATTTCGGCAAAGAACCGCATCGGTTCGCCTTTTTTTCTACCGAAAGGTGCTTTGTCCGGCGCGGTATCAGTCCAGTTAGGATGGTTCCAGAAAACGAACCCGCCTTGTTCCACAGCAACGGCGACCATTTTTTGCCAATCATCCATTTCAGCCGCAATGGGATTCACGTCTTGAATAAACAAAGCGTTTAGGTGCCATTCGCTCTTTGTGATTTCTGCTCCTCTAACGAGAATCAGTTTGCTCTTGTCCGCTGCGGGCTTGGCGAGATTGTACGAGAGGTTGTAGTCGTCGTTCTTCGCAAGTTGCAGTTCCTTGCTGCCGATATTGGGACGATATTCTATATGGTCATTAATCGCAATCGCGTCAAAACCGTTGTCAACAGCTTCGGCAACCCGTTGTTTGGGCATGACACTGCCATCGGAAAAAAGCGTGTGCATGTGAAAATCGCCTTTGAGAACTTTGTATTCTCCAACATCGGGAATCGTAATTACCCGCGGCGGTATTTTTTCGGGATGAATCTTATTCCCGTATACGACGGGAAACAGATTCGCATCTTCCGGCTTCGGCGCGGCATTGTCTTGAGCAAAAAGACAAGAGGCGGACAGAGAAACGGCAATCGTCAGCAGTATGATGCGCCGCAAAAAACAGTGTCTAGTATTCATGAAAACTCCTTGAAGTGAAAGGGGTGGACTTATCGCAAGAGATATTATTACGAAAGAATCGGGAAAGACAAGTGAGTGAAACGTGAATAATTAAAAATCAAAGGCTTGGTCCGCTTGCTGTCAGTTGGAATCTTTCAGCAACTTGAGCAAGTTATACATCGCCGCTGCCGCCTCCGGCGGCAGAGCAGGGTCTGTCCGAAAGAAACGGAATAACCCCCACGTGTCAAAGTGGTGCATTGTTGGTCTACGCAGATTCTATCCGCAGAGCAGCACGCGACACTCTTCCCGCGCGGAGCAACGCAACTTTACTAATCACCGATGACTTTCTACCCGGTTTCCCGGTTGACACGTAGAAGATTGTCGTTCGCCGAAGCGATTCTTAATGACTTGTCAACGTACTCTACTAATTCATTCCATCCGGCAACATGCCGGACGGGTATTTTTAATTACAAGATAAGTGTATCACGTTTTTTCGGGAATTGCAAGAGAAAATTTGCGTTTCCTTTGCACACCTTGCGATTGGGGATAAAAAAAAGATGAAGGATGCGAAGCATCATACTTCACATCCTTCGGTATTGCAATTTTCACTTTGAACTTATCCGCTTTCGGGCATCATGCCCAAGTCAGCGGGGTTCTCCGTTTCAACGGCAACGAAACGGTCCGCAAATCAAAACCAAAAGGGAAACCAAACGGAGCATCCCAGTTTTCAGGGCGAAGAAGCAAAAACCCTGTCTCTGTTCGGGTCGGCTTGGACTCGCGCGGCATAGCCGTTTTTCGGCATCTGCTCACGTTTCAACACTTTCCCCCTCCATAGCGAAAGGATCAAAACGCACCGGACGGAAATCCTTCCCCGTCAACAGTACCTATCGTAAAATCCGTCCTAAAGAATTAAAAAGAAAAACCGGTACAATGCAAAAAAAGGGTATTAAGTGCTTTTTCGGAGCAGTGTTATACCGGTTAGGAAATATGCGTAAAAAAAGTCACCTGCCGCTTGCTAACTTGAATATCCCTTCCGGCGATAGTATAATAACGGCGATGTGGTCAACATTATAATTCATAAACTTGGAGTACCATCAAATGAAACACTTTTTCTTATTTGCCTTTCTTTTCTGTGCAATATCCTGCTTTGCTGCCGAACCGGCAATTCACATCGGCACTGCGCAAGGCGATATTACACCGTCGAAACGGGTACCGCTTCTGGGACAATTCAATCTGCGGCTTTCCCAAGGCATCGAAACGCCGTTGAAGGTCAATGTCGTTGCCCTCGAATCAATCCGCAGCGAAACACAACGGGACTCGGCAATTTTCGTCTGCGCCGACTTGGTCGTGATAAGTGTTGACTTGTTTGATGCCGTTCAAAAGAAAGTTGCCGCTCAAGATGCTTCCGTCAATGTCAACAAACTGGTCATGAATGCGACTCACACGCACACTGCACAGACCTTGAATCGGGAGTCACCGAAATTGCCGGTCTCGGACGAAATCATGGACTATCCCGAAGTTATTGATTTCACGGCACAGCGTATCGCCGATGCCGTTTGCACCGCTTGGAAGAACCGCAAGGCAGGCAAAATTGCTTTCGGTCTCGACTTCGGTGTCCTCGGTTGGAATCGCCGCGCCATCTATGCAGACGGCAGCGCAAGGATGTACGGAAATACAAATCAAGGTGACTTTCGGGCAATGGAAGGCATGGAAGACCACGACATCGGTTCTATATTTTTTCTTGACGCAAATGACAAAATGCTTGCCGTTGCCGTGAATGCTGCTTGTCCATCGCAGGTTGTCGAAGGACGGAGTAAAATCAATGCCGACTATTGGCATTGCGTCAGAGAAACATTGACGAAACGATTCGGCGAAGACGTGATAGTACTCGGCTGGTGCAGTGCGGCAGGCGACATTGCTCCCAGACCAATGTACCGAAAGGCGGCAGTCAGCCGAATGAATGCGTTGCGGAAATTGGAAGAGATGCAGGAAATCGCACGAAAAATCGACCGCGCCGTTGCCGATACTTGGGAAGTTGTCCGTCAAACGGCAACTGCCGATGTTCCGCTGACGCATCGCACGGAGACCTTGCAATTACCAATGCGGAAAGTTACCGAAGAAGAATACGTTCAAGCAAAAGCCGAGTGTGAAAAAATATCTGCGGCAATTAAGGCGAAGCCGGACAAGGCACCTGCCGAGGTTGACTGGATGGCAGGCGGCTGGCACGGCGGAGTTGTCAAGCGTTATGAAGCCCAGCAGAAAGATGCCGATGTTCGTTTAGCGGCACCGGTTCACGTCATTCGATTGGGCGAGACGGCAATTTTCACGAACCAGTTCGAGTTATTTACGGACTATGCTGTTCAGATGAAGGCGCGAAGTCCGGCGGTGCAAACCTTTGTGGTTCAACTTGTCGGCGGCGATAAGGCGATTGGAAGTTATCTTCCGACAGAAAAAGCGGTTCGCGGCGGCAGTTATAGTGCTATTATTCAAAGCACACCGGTAGGTCCCGAAGGCGGACAAGTCCTCGTCGAGGAAACGCTCAAAATCGCTAAAGAATTGTTTTAGCGCAGGGGCATAACAACAACATACCAGTTAAACTAGGCAAGAGCAAAGAGTGCTGCTTTAATCCGTGAACAAGAAAAATTTATAATCGGACTGTGAAAATCATAAATTCTCTTGCAAGTATTCGATAAACGCCTCCAACTGCTCATCCGAGATGTCGGGAAAATCCTTTGCTTTCGGATTGGTCATCTTGAGAAATTTGAATTGCGCTTTCAGTTGGTCTTTCGGAATCGTCTTGATTCCCGCAATTTTGTCCGGCGGAATCAAATTCCTCAACATTTCCAAATATTGAGCAAACAATTTTTGCTGCGCTTTCGCTTCTTTTTCTTCTTTTGTTTCTTTTTCTCCTTCTTCACCTTCCATGCCTTCTTCACCTTCCTTACCTTCTTCCATTTCACCCATTTCTTCCGGTTTTTCTTCTTTATTCATAGCAAACATATCTTTCTTGTCTTCTTCAATTATTTCATCAATCGGAGAAGTATAAGTCCGGTCAGGCGTACCGGGTGCGTTCTTTGCCAGATTCTTTTCGGCATCTTTTGCCGGTCGAATTTTTATCGTCATTGTGACTTCATCAACGGGTGTTTCAAAGCCGAATCCCAGCCGGATTGGTATACGTTTATCGCGTCCGCCAGCCAGCGGTTCGTCAAGAAGTCCCGCCTCGAACACAAACGGCTTCGGCACTTTGGCATACTTCGTTTTCCCGCCTTCGGAATCAACAATTTCTGTCACTTCATTAGAAACATTAACATGAATAGCGTTATTGCCTTCACCGATGATTAAATCGATAGACGCTGCATCATCGGCTTCAGTCAATTTTTTGAACGGTCCGAAAGTTATCAGGCAGTTCTCGTACGGAAGTGCTTTTTTGACGCGGAAATAATCAGTTACCGTGAAAGTTGCGCGGCTGTCAGCGTCTTTATCTTCCCTGTTATACACAAAAGTTCGTGTGAATTCTTTTACGTCTTTCGGGTCGCTCCATTCATAGACATATTGCAAGTCGTACTTCAACGTATCTTTTTTATCGGTAAACTCGCGGGTGAGCAACGGACAAATCGTGCCCCTTCCGTTTTTCTGAAGTCCCTTTCTGGTTTCATTAAGTGCATATTCTTGAATTTCCTTTAGACCTTCTTGCAGGTCTTCCTTTAGGCGTTCCTGAATTTTCATTCCGAATTCCTGAATTCCCATTCTGTTTTCCTGAGGACTGTCACCGGTTTTCGGAACCGGATGACCGAAGGAGTTGACAAAATTGCTGTCCATTCTGATGTTGCCTGATGACCATCGCCGGTAGTGACGCGAACCGATGTCAATGAGCGGTTTGCTGCCGCCGAATGCAACGACGTATGTACCGACATCGCTGTGGTTTCCGCGTTCTTCGTTGTTTCCGCCTTTTAGTTGAACTGCGAGTTCACGGGAATCTTTCTTGCCGGAACGAAGAACCATAACTCCATTCAAAGCGAATTCACTGCGCAATGTTTCCAGCGGCGGCGTTAAAATTTCGCCGGGCTGCCCTTTCTTTTCAGTTGCGGAATTCGGAAAACAGTACACTCCGACATTGTACAAGTGTCCCGGTCCGACTCCGAAAAACGGCGCGCGTTCCTCAAAGTCCTTCAAGCCCATTTGAAACCGCATACTAACAAAGGCAGTCGGGAAAAGGTTAGGACGGTCGCCGCGCCAGCGGTCACCGAAAATTTCATATACCCCTTTTATGATTTCCATTCTCGGACCGTAGAGAGCGGTTTCTTTGATATTCGGACGCTTGAACATATCAATCCGTCCGTCTGTTGCCTGGTACATCATTTCAGCAAGCAGAATGAAGGAGCCGTAGCCCTCGTTCCAAGCCCAGATACCGTCTTGAAAATAACCATCTCTTGTGAACATTTTCAGAAATTTTTCGACATTGTGTTCTGCTGCTGCGATGTACTGGGCGCGGTGTTCTGCCGAGTCAATTAGCGCGAGGGCAGTACCGACAACCGCAGCGTGACCGTCTGCGTTTCGGTGTCCGTCGCTGTTCGCCCAGCTGGCTAAATCATAATTGTCCGTCAGAATTGCTTCCTCAAACTTTGAAAGTACCCGCAGTTTTACGGTCAAATCCAACAGTTCGCGGGTTTCCGTCGAAAGTTTGCGTCCAAGCCAATAAGATGTTGTTGCCAAATCCCAAGCGGTACGGGCTATCAGATGGTCGATGGTCAGATTTTTACCGAGGAACTTTTCTGCATCGGGGTCTTCCCAAGGAATTGTCCAAGTGGGTTCAGCACTGCATATAACGAGAATAGTCATTTCGATATCTTCGATAAAACGTCCTTTGTTTTCGATGCATTCTGCAAGAACAAGTTTATAGAGGCGGTCTCTGCGTTTGTTATATGCATCTTCGTAGTCCTTGTTTGCCGCTTCATAATCGCGTCCTTTGGACAGCGTTTCGTAGAATCTCATATAGTCCTCTTCGGTCGGAAGAGGAATAATTTCTTTTTGATATTTTTCAGCATCGGAGATTACATTTTTGAAAGCAGGGGACTTACCGATAATATCCCAATGTTCTCTGCTGGTTATCGGCATACCGACACCTTTTGCACCTTTTGAGACGTTGACAACGTTTGCCGTAAGAATTTTGGCGCGGTTGAAAATCAACATTGCTCTCTGGCTCGGTCCCGTAATCTTGGCTTTATTGCCTCCCGTTGTTTCAGAGCCGGAACCCTGAGCCGAAACGTCGGACAAGCAAAGAAATGAAAACAAGACACAAAACACAACACAGGAAAAACGGTACATGGCAGTAATACAAAAAAGTATAGAAAAAACCAGTTTTGATCATTTTATAAAATAAAACGGAAATTGCAATAGTTCGGCGAAAGAAAGCATTTAGGGGTTGTGGAAAAATTTTGTGAGGATTTTACCATTAGTCCCGAAGTGGACAACGTCAAATTACCCTGAAGGGGCGCAACTGTTTCGGTTTAGTTACGCCTACGGGGTAAATGTAGGTACATCACCTTTTAAATTAATGGCTATGGGGGTATACTCCCGCCGGTTTTGTTTTCTAACAACTATTTCTTCCGCAGTTGTATCCGGCTGTCAGCAACACTTGCACCCTTGCCTTCGCTATGTACAATCAACGGGTTGATGTCGAACTCCGCAATTTCGGGATGATTCACTACCATCGCCGATGTCCGCAATATCACGTCAATCACCGCCGCTATGTCCCGCTTCGGTGTGCCGCGGAAACCGTCCAACTTTTTGAACGATTTAATACTCCGCACCATTTCTTCCGCCGTTACCTTCCACATTGGGGCTAACCGGAATTGTACGACCTTGAACAACTCGACGAAAGTGCCGCCCAAGCCGAACATCATCAACGGACCTAAACCGCCGCGGGAACAGCCGACTATCACTTCGTCTCCGCTGTCCGCCATCTGCTCGATGAGAATCGAATCAATCTTCGCTCCCGGTACATTCTTTGCTATGTTAGCATAAATTTGTTCATACGCCTTCTTTGCAGCGTCGCCGCCTTCTACATTCAGAATCACGCCGCCGGCATCGAACTTGTGTTTCACATCGTTTGACATCACCTTCAACACGAATTTGCCGCCGTTTTTGGAAACAAAACAACCGGCTTCGTCAGCAGACGCTGCGATACCGCTCTTCAACATCGGCAGTTTGTACGCCTCGAAAATCGGACGCGCTTCCGCTTGCGTCAGATACTTCTCCGAAGCATCGCCGAGTTGCTCGGCAATGTATTTTTCCGCAGCCGCTATGTCGATGTCTTTGTATTCCGCGTAAGTCCGATTTTGCATCTTACTCGTTTCAACCAGACGGGTTGCTGCCGCCAGCGACTGCACCGCATCTTCGGGAAACGCATAATTCGGAACGCCTTGGTCGACGAGATTTTTCACGCCTTCCGCAACCCGTTCTACGCCCATGAATGCGCCTACCACCGGCTTGCCGCATTTTTTAACAACTTCCGGCAGCAACTTGCCGCAGTTATCGGAGTCCGTCATCGATTGCGGAGTCAGCACAATCACACCGCAGTCAACATTTTCGTCTGCCATCACAATTCCCACCGCAACCTGATAGCGGTCGGAGTGAGCATCGCCGATGACATCCACCGGATTATGCAGCGCGGCGGCATCGGGAATCAGCGGATTGCTCTTCAACGCCTCTTCAGTTTTCGGGTCGAGATGAGCGATTTTCAAACCGGCAGCGATAGCCGCATCTGTTGCCATGATACCGGGACCGCCGGCATTGGTGATAATTGCCAAGCGGTTGCCCTTCGGCAACGGTTGAGTAGTATAAAGGGCGGCAAGGTTGAATAATTCGTTAATCGTGTCAACCCGCTGCACGCCGGACTGCTTGAAAATAGCGGCGTACTCGGCATCGCCGCCCGCTAATGAACCGGTGTGAGACGATACTGCTTTTGCACCTTCGGCACTGCGCCCGGACTTGATACAGAGAATCGGCTTGCCTTTTTCCCAAAACACTTTGCTCGCTACTTCAATGAATTGTTTTGCGTCGCCGATGGATTCCAGATAGAGGGCGATTACTTTCGTGTCGGCATCGTCGGAAAGATATTCCAGCATTTGGATTTCGTCCACGTCTGCTTTGTTTCCAAAGGATACGAACTTGCTGAATCCAATATGCCGCGCTTCGGCGTAGTCAAGAACCGAAGTACAGAACGCACCGGATTGACTGATAAAACCAAGATGTCCTACGAGAGCGGACTTGGCGGCAAAAGAAGCATTGAGATTGATATAAGGATTGATAATGCCGAGACAGTTGGGACCGACAAGCGGAATACCGGCTTCACGGACTTTTGCAGTAACTTGTTTTTCGAGTTCCGCTCCTTCTTTGCCGACTTCCTTGAAGCCGGCAGAGATGATAACAATACCTTGCACGCCTTTCGCTTTGCATTGCTCGATGGTGTCGAGGATAAATTTGGCGTTCAAACACAAAACGGCGAGGTCAACGCTTCCAGGGACCTCGCCGATTGTTTTATAAACCGGTTTGCCGAAGATTTCATCCGCTTTCGGGTTAATCGGATAAACCTCGCCGAGAAACGGTTTGCCGTCTTTCGGAGCAACGAGATTTTTCAGGAGGTCGTTGCCGACGGTCCCGGGTTTTGTTGACGCGCCGATAACGGCGACGGACTTGGCATTGAAAATTGCACTAAGTTTAGAAGCAGACACGGTAATTCCTTTTCTACAAAGGGGTTATGTTATATGAAAGTACGGTTCTTTCCCGTACAAAAAGTTTATAAAATACATTTTATCGCTAACAGCGGGAAATAAAACTGATACGGCAAAAAATATCTATATTTTTTTATTTTTTTCGGTTAAGAGCGGCGGGGGATAACCCGCCGGTATTTAACTCAAAGCGGCACTTCTTGCTCTTGCCAACATTTGCGCCTTGTTTTTTTGGGAACAAGACGCTATAATTGCTGTGCTGATACTATATTAAATCGTTAACATCTGGACGCAGGATTTCTAATGTCTCAACAGGAAGTATGGACGGTTAAACGTCTCTTGGAATGGACGACACTCCGATTTACAAAACAATCTATTGATTCCGCTCAACTGGAAGCATCGCTCCTGCTGGCGGCTGCAATGGGAATCAAACGAATCGAACTTTATATGAAGTACGATTCTATTCCCGCCGAGGCGGTGCTTACCAAGTTTCGTGAGTTCGTCAAACGCCGTCTTGCCGATGAACCCGTTGCTTATATTCTCGGCTCGCGGGAATTCTTTTCGCTGTCCTTTGAGATAAATAAAAACGTTTTAATTCCCCGACCGGAAACAGAGGACTTGGTTATCAAAACGCTCGATATTCTGAAAACATTGCCGGAAAACACTCGTCCGCGTCTCTGCGATGCCGGTACCGGCAGTGGTGCGATTGCCGTTGCCGCTGCAAAAAATTGGAGCAAACATCTTGCTGCTCCTACCGATGAAAATAAAATCATTGCCGTTGATATTGACGAAAACGCTTTATCTCTCGCTAAAACAAATGCGGAGAAAAACGGAGTTGCCGACCGAATTGAATTTATTCAGTCCGACTTGTTAGAAAACACAGAAGGAACGTTTGACATCATCGTCAGTAATCCGCCGTATATCAGTCAGAGCGAATATGACGCGCTGCCGCCGCTTGTCAAAAATTATGAACCGCAACTTGCTTTACTTGCGGGAAATAAAGGCACGGAAGTTATCGAAAAAATTGCCGCACAGGCAGCGGAGAAGTTAAATTCCGGCGGCACACTTTTACTCGAAATCAGTCCGTTCATTGCGGACTTCGTCAGAAAACTGCTGCTGCCGAATTGGAACGAAGTTGAAATCCTGAAAGACAGTTTCAAGCGCGACCGCATTGCCGTTGCGGTGAAACGGTAAGTTTGTTTTACTTCGGCAGAATTAAGGCAAGTGTACCTGCATGAACGACAGCGGACCCGCTTGAAGCCAAATGAAGGTACTCAAAAGAACTGCCAACGCAATACTGTGCCAAAAAACAGCGCGGAAAATCGGTCCTATTGCCGCCATTCCTTCTTTCGGGTCGGCATAACAGGCAACGGTAGCCACAATAATACTTTGAACATTGAGCATCTTGCCCATCACACCGCCGGTGCTGTTCGCTGTTGCTACGAGTACCGGATTTAACCCCAACTGTTCGGCAGTAATGCATTGTAGATTGCCGAACATGGCATTGGAAGCCGTGTCGCTGCCGGTCAAGAGTACGCCCAGCCAGCCGAGCATTGAAGCAAAAAATGGATAAGCACTTCCGGTTTTAGTGAAAGCCAAGCCCAGAATGGCATCAGTACCCACATAGCGGGACAAATATCCCAAACCGAGAACAGTACAAATAACAGTGAGCGGAACTGTCATGCGGCGTGCCGTCATAGACATGGATTGCCCCCATTGCTCCCTTTTCAGACGCAGTACGAACAACCCGGAAAGTATGGCGGCAAGCATAATACCGGTGCCTGCCATGGTCAGGATGTGCCACTTGTATTGCGCCGTCATAGCGGTCATCTCGCTTATCTCGGTTACTCCGTTATTTCCAACCGGCGGAGTATGATACACGAGCCCGTGGACACCGGGGACATTGAATTGGCAGGCAAAAATGCTGTTCAAATAGTCCTTTACCTGCGGGACTCCCCAGAGTGAAACGGCGGCGGCAAGAAAGACCCAAGGCATCCAAGCGTTGATGACTGCGCCGGTTGTATGCCGCGGTATCTCTTTGCGTGCGTCTTCGTGGTACATGATGTTTTTCGGCTTCCACACCCGCAGGAAAAGTGCCGTTGTGAATAAACTAACGACACCGGAACCTATATCGACTAACGTATAATTGCCTGCCTGTGACATAAAGAACTGCGTTGCCGCGAAGGAGCCGCCGCAGACCAATGTTGCGGGCCAAACGGCAAAGACATCACGCCATTTACCTTTGTCCATGAAAACCAATGTTGCAACAAGCCAGAACGGAATAATGATGGAGAAGAGCGGCAGTTGACGACCTGCCATCATTGAAATCAGTTCCGGCGGGATATTGGTGACCTGTGCCAAGGTGGTAATCGGTATGCCGATGGACCCCCAAGCAACGGGTGCCGTGTTGGCAATGAGACAAACCACGGCGGCTTGAAGCGGACGGAAACCGAGTCCCATCATGATTGCTCCAGACACGGCAACCGGCGCGCCGAAGCCGCCTGCGCCTTCAATAAAAGCCCCGAAAGAGAACGCAATGAGCAGTGCCTGCAAGCGGCGGTCGGGAGTTAAACCGGCAACGGAGTCCTTTAGTATCTCGAACTTGCCGCTAACCAGCGTTGTGTTGTAAAGGAAAATCGAAGCAAAGACAATCCAGCCGATAGGAAAAAGTCCATTGGCAGCACCATATACGAAAGCACCGAAAGCCGCCGGAATTGGCATCTTCATGACAAATATGGCGACAAAGAGGGCAACCGCAGCGGCGGATAAAGCGGCAAAGGGTGCGAAGATTCCCATTTCGCGCCGACCGGTTGTTTTGTTGGTATGCGGATGGATGGCAATCAAATATAAAAGAACGACAATCGGAAGAGACGCAACAATGGTCGACAATACGGCATTGCCAAGCGGGTTGTAATTTTGAAGATATACCACGAAAAACTCCTGAACTGTGTTATAATGTTATAATGAACTGTGTTATGATAGTACTAAAACCGGTATTGTATTTTCCGTTTGGGGAAAGTCAAGATCTCTGATCCCGCTAAACTTGGCAATAGCAAAAAGTGCCGGTTTGGCTGTTTTTGAATAGGAAAAAAACTTACAGACGGACTGAATTTTTTCGGAAGACAGAAAGGGAAAGTTTGGCGGGAGCAGCAACTATACACAAAACGGCTTAAAATGGTTTTTTGCGTTCTTTGCGGTCAAATTTTCATCGCAAGGGACGCAAAGGAAAACGATATTTATATCCGTGTGCAGTGTACCTCCGACCGGAGGTCGGCGGCTGCCAGTCTCCTCAATAAACGAACAAAATCCGTAACGCCGCCGCTTCATTCGGCTGCGGACGATGAAATATAAACCGAATGCCGTGCCGACTACGCCGCCTGTCACGGCAAAAATAATTTTTCCTATTTTCCCTATTGCAAAAAAATTGCCGATATTGTATCATCACCGATCGCCGGAATTGCAATTACATTTTGCCGTAATTGTGTACGACTGGGCTGTGACCTAATTTATACATTTAACCGACCATTTAATCCAAAAACGGTCCGAAACGGAGGTGCCGTGCCGGAAACTATAATAACTTCCTTTGCCCAACATTTTGTCGGCGGTTTTATTGCCGCTGTTATAGGGTTTATCGCAGGAATCATTACTTTACGCACTATCTATTCAAGACAGCGTTCAGGTGCTTTGACCGCTGCACAGGAAATCATACATCGTGCTGAACAGGATGCCGAAACGAAAATCCGTGAAGCCGAAATCAAAATCAAAGAAAAAACAATACAAATCAAGGAAAAAAACGAGGAAGAATTCCGCAACACCCGACAGGAATTGCATAATCGTGAGCGTTCTCTCGATAAAAGACAGGATACGCTTGACAAACAAGCGGATGACCAGCGGAAACAAGAAAAAATTGTTGAAAATAACCAGCGGAAATTGACGGAACGCATCGCCGAAGTCAATCGCCGTACTGATGAACTTGCCGATTTACTTGAAAAACAGCGGTCGGCATTACACGATATTTCCGGTTTAAGTCTCGAAGAAGCAGTCAGGCGGCTGCTCAAACTCTTAGAAGACGATTTGCAGCAGGAGACCGGCGCGCTTGTTGTAAAATATGAGCGGCAACTGAAAGAACAAAGCGAAGTCCTTTCAAAAAACATTTTGCTGGCATCTATGCAGCGTTATGCTGCCGCTCACACGGCTGAATCAACTACCAGCACCGTCGATATTCCGAGCGATGAAATGAAAGGACGCATCATCGGACGTGAAGGGCGTAATATCCGGACTTTCGAGAAAATTACCGGCGTGGAAATCATCATTGACGATACCCCCGGCGTTGTTATCGTGAGTTGTTTCGACCCCGTGCGGCGTGAAGTTGCCCGGCTTTCATTGACGCGTCTGATTACGGACGGTCGGATTCATCCCGCACGAATTGAAGAAATTGTTGCGGAAACGAACAAGGATATTCAAAACATAATGCAGCGCACCGGTGCCGAGGCCTGTCAGGAACTTGATATATTCGGCTTGAATGAGCGTCTTGTGCATTTACTTGGTCGTCTTCATTTTCGGACGAGTTTTAGTCAGAATGTTTTGCGTCATTCCATAGAGGTTGCGTTCATTTCCGGTTTGATTGCAGTCGAATTGGGACTTAACGTGAAACTTGCCCGCCGCTGCGGTCTTCTGCATGACATCGGCAAGGCAGCCGACCACGAAATCGAAGGCGGACATCCGAAAATCGGAGCGGATATACTCAAAAGATACGGTGAACCGCAGGAAGTCATTCACGCCGCTTTGGGACACCACGATGATGCGAAAGTTGAAAATCCTTACACCGTAATTGTTGCGATTGCCGACGCTTGCAGTGCTTCAAGACCGGGAGCAAGGCGGGAGTCCCTCGAAAACTATGTCAAGCGAATGGAGGAACTGGAAGCAATCGCCAATGAATTTACCGGTGTTGAACAATCGTTTGCCGTTCAGGCGGGCAGAGAAATGCGGATTATGGTCAATGCCGAAAAAGTAACCGACGAAGCGGCAGCCAAAGTGTGCCGCGATATTGCTAAAGCGTTAACCGAGCGGGTTCAATTTCCGGGAGAAATCAAAGTAACGGTCATCAGGGAAGTCCATTTCAGCGAAACCGCTAAATGATGCCGCCGTGTGTCCGGTACGGAGTCAGGTGGCTCGGCTGGTCGAGGAACCAGAATCGTTCCCATTCGTCGTGAATGAGACGCAGGTTTTCTGAATTGTACAATAATTGCTTGTTCCGCCGTTTCGGGTCGCCGGAATACATTGGAACCAGACAGCCCGTAGAACTCAACACGAAAATACCTAAAACAAGCACCAATATCAATTTTTGAAACATTCTTTCCTCCGCCGATGTCCGTAATGGGGGAGACAAATTCATTCCCTTGGTTTCCGTATCGGCACTTCGGCGGCGGTGACTTAAGTTTTTTTTTCTAACAAAGAGCGGCGGAAACAAGTTTTGAGTGGAGAGTAAAATTGGCCGCCGCCTTTACATCGCAAACGTTTTTTGATTATCCTCCTTGTTTAATCCGGCAGATTGAACTGCTCTTGACTGAAACGGCATTCTTTCATATTGTCCGCTGTGTTATACTCCCCCGCTTTTATTATCCAGTCATCATCCTGCCGCCCAAACGGAAGGAACCGCTTATCATGAATTCAATTTTCCGCTGCTCCGTCGTTATATTGTTTTTATCTTGCGTTATATTGCCGGTTCACGGTCAGAATTCGAACTTGCAAAACATAATACAAGCATACAAAGACCAGAATCCGCAGGTTGCCGAAGCAATTCAACTAAAAGAACAACAGCGGTTAAACGGCGGTATTCCTCCGGCACAAAGAGCGGCGGGGTTATCCCCGCCAGTAGAACCGTCTGTACCGGAAACCAGAATTGCAACGGCGAATCAATATCGGGCATTATCGTCTGACCGCGAACTGTTGCCGCTTTTCGGTAATCCGCTTGACCCGTTAAACTCAAGATACGATGCACAATGGAATAACACGCCGAATTCGTCTCCAACCCCGCACGACGAATTACTCAACGATGCCTCTTTGAACGATGTGTTTTTCGTAAATCAGAAAGCCGGCTGGGCAGTCGGCAATCACGGCGTTATATGGAAGACATCAGACGGCGGACAGAATTGGCGATTGCAGCGTTCTCAAATCGCCTGCACTTTGCATGCCGTTCACTTCACAGACGAACTTTTCGGCTTTGCCGTCGGCGGCTATCATTTTCCGAATACGAATCAAGGGCGCGGCGTTATCTTAACCACAAATGACGGCGGAGAACATTGGACGCTGGTTTCATTGCCGAATGCACCGGTATTGCGCTGCGTCCGAATGTTTGACCCCAGCAAGGGAATCATTGCCGGTGAAGCATCAGAATTATATCCCAGCGGAACCTTCACAACACAGACCGGCGGAAAAACATGGCAGTACCTTGACGGCGATAAAAAAGAGGGCTGGGCAGCACTCGATTTTATAACTTCGCAAAGCGGGTTCGGGGTCGGCTGTTTCGGTGCGGTACAGAACTTCGGACAGTCCAAATCGGCATCGCAGGTTTCAGTACCGGACACGGTCCGATTTGCACAAGTCAAAGCGGTGCGTTCACCGGCAAATCCGGTTCAAGCATATCTCGTTGGAAGCAATTATATTCTTTCGACTTCCGACAACGGGACTAAATGGGGCGGCGTTGCCGGAAGTTTGCCGGGTGCGGTCGCACCTATCATTGATTTGAAAACGATTGAAAGCATCGGCAATAACATTTGGGCGGCGGGCAATCCCGGCTGCTGTATCTATTACTCTGCCGATGCCGGTAAAACATGGAAAGCAGTACCGACAAATCAAAACGTTCCAATCCGAAAAATTATGTTCGCCGATGAGAAAACCGGCTGGGCTGTCGGCGATTTAGGAAATATATTGGCAACGAAAGACGGCGGAACTACTTGGCACAAACAGAGTTCCGGCGGTTCCCGGCTTGCTGTTCTCGGCGTATTTGGAACAGCGGATGATGTTCCGCTTGAGACCTTCATTCAACTCTGTGCGAATCAAGGATATCTCGGCGGCTCACTTCTTTTGTTTCGTCAAGCGGAGGACTCCCGAAGCCGCTATTTCGGTGAACCGCCGTGTTCCGCAATCGATATACTAAACGAGGGTTTTATCAGAACTGGCGCGAACTGTTTACTGGAATTAAACCGCGTATCTTTGCTGCGTCCTGAATTGCAAACGAATTTAGCAAATCTGGATGCTCACGTTAAAAAACCGAATGAAGGTAAGGAACTGGAACGAATTCGAGAATTGCTCGTCTTGTCAATTCGGCAATGGCAGCCGGAGATTTTGCTGACTTCCAACACTTCGCAAGTTGCAGGCGGTGCTTCGGCAAAAACAAAAAATCCGGTGCAGGAATTTGTTTTGCGTGAAATTGTTCAGGCGGTAAAGTCCGCAGCCGACCCGACGGTGTATCCGTATCAGATAACGGAATTGGGCTTGAAGCCATGGCAAGTAAAAAAAGTGCATCTCGCTTTGCCGCAAGGAGCGGTCGGTGATGTCAACATTCCGCTTACGGAACCGCTGGTGCGTCTCGGTCAGCCGATTGACGAAATTGCATACGTCTCACACGGTTTGTTTGATACCGTAAAAGGCGCGCCGGAATACAAAGAACGACCGGCAATACTCGGTTATTCTACGCAACTCGATGTGCTGCCGCCGAATCCGAACAAGGACTTTTTTGCTGGCATTGAAATCCCGCCGGGGTCGGACTGCCGCCGCAACTTTCTCGGCAGTTATACCAATGCTTGGGAACGGATTCAGCAGCGGATTCAACAGCGCAGACAAGTGCTTGGTTTAATTGAACATACCGCCGCCGCTAAAAAGAGCGGCAGTTCCGCTTCGGATATCCGGCTCGCTTCCAATGCGGAAGAGTTGACCCGCAAGATTGATGACGATGCTGCCGTGCAGATTCTCGTCAGAATGAGCAAACAATTTTATCACAACGGCGATTGGGATTCAGCCGTTGAAGCGAATGAACTTCTTGTCCGGCAATATGCGCATCATCCGCTTGCGAGATGTGCCTGTTTGTTTCTCGTTCCGTATTTTGCCGGCGATGAGACATACTGGAGTAAAATTGACACAAATTGTACGCTTGCCGATAAAATTAGCATGCAGCAAACAGACATAAGCGCGCCGACAAATCCGACATTAACCCGCGGTTTATCCATAGAAAACACGGTTGTCAAGAAGCCCTCGCCGTTTTCACCGACTCTCGAAAAGAGTGTCATGGTTGAACAATTCTTGGAACGCTGTTTTCCTGACATAGCAGAAGAACCGGCGTTGCGGTTTGCGGCTGCGGCAGCGATGCGCAAGACCGGCTGGTATAACAGCGCAGTTGATTACTATCAGAAACGAGGCAGTAAAAAATATGACGATGTCTGGAGTATGCGGGCAAGAGCGGAATGCTGGGCTAGCGTTCAGGATAAAACAACGCTGCCGTTGGAGTTGCAGGAATGTTCACTGCCGATGTTGTTCTGTTCATACTCGTCTAACAAGCCGTTTCTTGACGGGCAATTTGACCGGCAGTATGACAACGGAACATGGTTCAAGAGCAATATGTATTCCTTCACGGCGGCAAAGCCGCGAAGCCGGTTGCAGGAAATTTTCAAAGACCTGCCTGCACCTGCGGGGGTTAGGCGGGAAAACAAAGCCCGCGGTGAATCGAAAAGATTCGGAACGCAAGTGATGTTAATGTATGATGCGGAATACTTGTTTATCGGCTTCCGCTGCAAGAAGGTTGCCGGTTTTGAATATCCGCTGTTTCCCGAAAAGCCGCGCCGGGATGCGGATTTATCGGCGCAAGACCGGATTGAAATACTCATTGATACCGACCGGGATTATTCCGCATTTTACACGTTGACGATAGATTCCCGCGGCTGGGGTTCGGATTCCTGCTGGAATAACCGCAACTGGAATCCCGAATACCACATTTCAAGGGAAGAAGATACCGGTTATTGGTATATCGAGGCGGCGATACCGCTTGAGTCGTTGACGGGAATGAACCCGGTATCGCAAACTATCTGGGGTATCGGTTTGCGGCGCATTGTACCGGGCTTTGGTATCGAATGTTGGAACGCCGAAAATTCCTTCGGTTTGACCGAAGGACTGGGCTTTCTGGTTTTTGAGTAAGACGTTCCAGTGTTACTCGTGCTTATGCGGCAGATGCTGTTTGCAATTTTCGACTGCGTACCGCGGTTGAATTATTGTATCCGTTTGCTGTATATCATTAAGGATTAGGCATTTTCGCACTTCGGGATGACCTCGGTGGCCTATCACCCGCAACCCTTTTTTTGCACGTGGTTGTATATTACTTGATTTTGGCATCTTCGTCTTCCTCTTCGCCATACTCTTCTGAAAGCGGGTCGGCATGCCGCTCTTGCTCCGACAATATCGCTTTAACGGCATCTGCCGCCCAAATTTTATTTGAGAGTGAGGTCTCCTTCTGAATGATTTTACACAAACACGGTATGACTCTTTCGGAAAGAACCAATGGTATCGTATCAAGATGACTAATGGCTTGCCATCGCAGGTCTTTATCCTTGTCCTCCATTGCTATTTTAAGAATGTATTCCAATTCGCCATCACACTGTTCGGGAGCGATGCGGACTATCGACCACGCCAGTCGAAGTTTAGTGATTGCTGAATAATAATCCTCATCTTGTGCGGAAATGAATTTTTCCTTGACCTTTGGCAGTGCCGGTTTTGCAAAACTTCCGAAATAGCCGAGAAAAAAAGCAATTTTGTCGCCGACTTTGCAGGTGTGCCCAAATCGTTCGGTCGTTTCTATCTCATCGTCCAGGCACGAAATGAACGCATTCAAAATACTGTTTTTCAGTTCTGCATCGAATCCTTCAAAGTATTCCTTCTGAAAATATGAAAGGTAATACCCTACATCTGTGCGAAGTTCTTCTGATCGTTTTAGCACTTCCACCAGAAAATCAAGATTTTCTTTACTCCGATTGCGGGAAAGTATGTTACAAATTTCGTCTTGCCTCCACAGGTCCGACGAAGCGAATTTATCCCTTAATATTTTTGAGATGGTTTTATCGCCAATGTCAAGAAACAGAATGATAGTAAGTGCCTCCCAATCATCTTCTTTTGTTTCTAACAACGCCGCAACCTCACGGCGAAATGCCGCTTCATCGCCGTAGAAATGTTTTCTGACTGCGAAAGGGTCAAATGATAATCCTGATCCAGGCGGTCCAAAGGACTTTGATTCTTTAATCAGTTGTTTCAGTGATGGACGCGGTTCCTCTGCATTGACCGTAAAAATGAAGATACCAAGCAAGGCAGCAGACAAGAAAAACAAAAGTGTATTTTTCATAATTTTGATGGTGTAAAAGGCAGCCGTATTATTTTTACGCCCGCTTATCGGCTATTCCGAAAACAAAATTCTCAAACTTGACCTGAACATTGCCGTCTTCTATTTTAACTTCCAGTGAATCCAAGTCGCGCGGCGAAACACCGTCAAGACGTTCACCATTCAATGCAAAATGCGCTGCGTGGCAGGGGCAATAAAACAAATCCTCTTCCGTACCTGTTTTCGGATTCGTGTTCTTGCCGAACTGAATCATACAGCCGGCATGCGGACAAAGCGAATGAAACGCCTTGATTTCCTCGCCGATTTTCACAATGAATACCGAACCTATGTTCTGGTTCGCCTTCGTTATCCAAGCATCCTGCTGGTCGCCGATGACGCTGAACTTTGCGGGCTTATCCGTTATGCTGTCGGCAACGGCGAGCGTAAAAAACTGTCCGGTACCGCCGCTCTGTGTTGCCGGATACAAGACCGTTCTAACACCGGCGCAAATCGGAGTGCCGAGCGCGCAAGCGGTTATACCGGCAGCAACCGTTGTCTTGATAAAATCGCGGCGGGTATTGTCAGCATTTGTCTCGGCAGACGCGCTAGACTCTTCGTTATTGTTCTTTTTTGCCATTGTTATTCTCCTATTAGTAATTATTCAGATACAGAATCGGCACAATTATATTCTAACAGAAAAAAATAGTTTTCAAAGGGTACAGAGCCGCAATCGGACTGGAGCGGATAACAGGTTTTGATTATCTCTGAAAAAATGATAGAATGGTTTTCATGTCCCTTTTCCCATGACTGGAGGAACATTGTGTCAAACAAGCATTTGGTATTCGTAATATTGTTGTTGACCATACAGCATCCGTTGATTGCGCAAACGACGGATTCGGCAGCCATTCAATCCTTCACGGAAAAATTACAGGGCGGCATCAAAACTTCGCCGATGCTCGAAACAATGCTGGAAGGACCGATGAAAGATGTCGAATCCATCGTGTTTGCCATTCGGGTTCCGGGACACGACCATTGGTACGTCTCCTTCGGACATTATTCGGGACCTCAACCGGATGCTGTTCGACTCGCCTTCAAAGAAGAAGACGGTTTGCTCTTGGGTTACGGTGACGGTGCCGCTCTTGTGAAATTGAATTTGCGTACCGGCAAACTTGATGTAATCCTCTATGATGAGACCGGCGGTATCCGTGACCCGCAGGTACATTATGACGGACGGAAAATTTTGTTCGCTTATCGCAAAGGCGGTACGAAACAATATCATCTCTACGAGATTAACACCGACGGAACAAACCTGACGCAACTGACAAACTCTGATTATGACGACATTGAACCGACATACTGTCCGGACGGTTCCATTATATTTGTCTCGTCCCGCTGTATGCGGTTCGTTCCTTGCTGGCATGTACCGACGACGGTTCTTTATCGCTGCGATGCCGATGGACAGAATATCCGAATGCTATCGAGCAATAACGAACACGACAACACTCCGTGGATGCTGCCCGATGGTCGGGTTCTGTACATGCGCTGGGAATATGTTGACCGCTCCCATACTGATTTTCATCATCTTTGGGCAATGAATCTCGATGGTACGCAGCAGGTCACTTTTTACGGCAACATGCACGCATATTATTTTGACAACAAGCATCGGGAAATTTTAATGATTGATGCCAAGCCCATTCCAAACTCTGAAAACATTGTCTCGATTTTTTCACCGGGACACGGCAGAGCAGAACATTTTGGATTCATTACCATCGTTTCGACGAAAAGCGGACCGGATGACCAAGGCAGTGCCAGACGGATTTCCGAGATGCATTACAAAGACCCATTTCCGTTTTCGGAAGATTGTTTTCTCGCCGCTAATAACGATGCGTTGTTCATCATCAACGGTGAAGGACAAGCGGAACAAATATATCTTTTGCCGGAAGAGTTTCGGACAAACCGTCCTCAAAATGTGCGGTTGGCGGTTCATGAGCCGCGTCCGATTGTGCCGCGCAAACGAGAACCAATCGTTGGTTCTAGAGTCGATTTGTCGCAAACAACGGGAACGGTCGTTCTTGAAGACGTGTATCACGGACGTTCCCTCGAAGGACTTGAACGCGGTAAAGTGAAAAAACTGCTGGTACTTAAACAGGTGCCGAAGCCGGTCAATTTTTCAGGGGGACCGCAGCCGATGACCGTATTCAATACCTTTACACTTGCCGAGATTTTAGGTACTGTTCCGGTTGAAGAAGATGGTTCGGCACATTTCGACATACCCGCGATGCAATCGGTATTTTTCGTTCTTCTTGACGAAAACGATTTGGCTATAAAACGAATGCTCAGTTTTCTGACCGTTCAGCCGGGCGAAACCATTGGATGTATCGGTTGTCATGAACATCGGACGGAAGCACCGAAATCGGCGCATCGGCGTTCAAAAGCGGCGCAAAAAGCACCCCGAAAGCCCCAACCGATACCGGGTGTACCGCCGGTGATTGATTTTCCGCGTGATATTCAACCGATTCTCGATAAGCATTGCGTTGACTGTCATAACCCGGAAAAATACGATGCCAAACTCGATTTGACCGGCGACAAAACGCCGTGGTATTCGATGTCTTATTTGCGTCTGGCGTTGGACGGCAGGTATGTCGTTGATAACCGCAACAGGATGACAAGCAGCCACCATATCTACGAAGTCGGAAGCGGAGTCAGTACGCTGATGAATTACATTGAGACATCGCATTACGAGGTCAAACTCTCACAGGAAGAAAAGAACCGCATTCGTCTTTGGATTGACACAAGTGCGACCTATCCCGGGACTTATACTTCACTTCGTACCGGTCTTTTTTCGGTCGAAATTGATTTCAAACAACTGCTGTCCCGCTGCGGCGAATGTCACGCCGCAAAGGACTTTAATGAAAAACGCCCTTTTGCTCTGGAGGGTTGGCATTTTCCCGGAATAAAGGGGAATACGTCACGCGACATTCCAAGACAGGAACGATGGAATCTAACGCATACGCCGCTGTTCAATATCTCGAATCCTAAACGGTCTATGTTCTTGCGCGCTCCGCTTGCGAAAACAGCAGGTGGTATGGAGGCATGTTCGAAAGTCATTTTCGAAGACACCAATGACCCGTTTTACAAAGAAGTTCTCGCCGCCTTGCAGGATGCCAACCGGCGTTTGAACATCGAAAAGCGATTCGACATGCCGGGGTTTCGTCCTAATAACGATTACATTCGTGAAATGCAAAAGTATGGAATCGTCAAAAAGGACTTAGGTCCGACGGAGTTGTTCGACTATTATAAAGCGGAGAGGGACTATTTTGATTCATGGTAC